>WLNM01000119.1 GCA_009699825.1 Actinomycetota bacterium | reverse complement strand
CCAGCCCATGCGCGATAACCTTTTTCAAGACGTAAAGATTCGATTGCGCGATATCCGCATGGCATTAAACCTTCACCGGTCCCCGCTGCAATCAACGCTTCCCAAACTTTTTTACCATCGGCAACGGGTGCGTAAATTTCCCAACCGAGTTCGCCGACATATGTAAGACGTGTGGCGCGAACCTTTGTGCCCGCAATATTTATTTCGCGTGAGTGCATAAAAGGAAAGTTTGCGTGTGATAAATCGTAATCAGTTGCTTTGGCAAGGATTGTGCGAGCTTTTGGTCCCATCAGTGCAAAGCATGCAAGCTCTTCTGTAACAACTTTAATTGTTACATCGCTAAATCCGCCTTCGCGCTTCTGTTTTTCTAACCAACCAAAGTCGTGTGTAGAAAAGGCGGTGCCAGTGATAATGAAGAACTCTGTTTCGCCTGTTTGTGTAACTGTGTAATCAGATTCGATTCCACCACGAGTATTCAGCGCTTGCGTATAAACAGTACGGCCAACTCCTTTAACAACATCATTGGCACAGACCCAATTAAGAAACTCTGCTGCTTGTGCACCGCTAACAACTGCTTTTGCAAAGCTAGATTCATCAAATAAACCAGCGTTTTCACGGGTTGCGCGGTGTTCTGCAGCTACCGCTGATGACCAGTGCTTACCTGCCCATCCATATGGTTTTAGTGCGTCATCGCTTTCGTGATTGGCATAATAATTCACACGCTCCCATGAAGACTTTTCACCAAAGACAGCGGTGTTTGCTGCGTGCCAATCGTATGCAGGAGATTTCTTTGCGGGGCGTGCGCTTTGGCGTTCTTCACCTGGATAGTGAATGTCGTAGTACGCCTCGTAGTTTTCGCTAATGCGCTTGAGTGTGAAATCAGGGGAGCGATATGAGGCGCCAAATCGTTTGATGTCCATGTGCCAAAGATCCATTGTTGGCTCGCCTGCAACAACCCATTCAGCGACAACTTTTCCAATTCCACCAGCGCCAGCAATTCCGTGCGCACAAAAACCAGCAGCAACAAAGAATCCGCCAACTTCTGTTTCACCTAAACAAAATTCATTATCTGGAGTAAATCCTTCTGGTCCATTGATAAAACTCTTAACGCCAATTTCACTCATCTTTGGAACGCGACGTTGTGAGTTGACCGCAATCTCTTCGAATCGATCCCAATCTTCGCCGAGTAATTGGTTATTAAAATTCGCAGGAATGTCATCAAAATTTTGATAATCAGCAGACCACGCCTTTGAGTTGCGTTCGTACCCGCCCATTAATAAACCTTGCACTTCTTGACGGAAATAAATTAGCGAATCCGGGTCGCGTAGCGAAGGCAGTAATGGTGCGCTTGGATCCATGAAGTTATCTGTAATCAAATATTGGTGACTCATCGGAACGATCGGTACGCGCACATCAACCATGCGTGCAATAGAAGGTGCGTACATTCCGCCGCAATTAACAATTACTTCGCACTCAATGACGCCCTTATCTGTCGTCACAGATTTAACGCGACCTTTTTCGGTTTGAATCGAAAGAACACGAGTATGCGTAAATATCTGAACTCCAGCAGCACGTGCACCGGCAGCCATCGCCATCGCAAGTTGTGATGGATCTACTTGACCATCAGATGCTAAATAAGAAGCGCCGATTACTCCTTCTAGATCCATCAGCGGAAATAAATCTTGTGCTTCATTTGGGCCAATTTCTTTGAGATCTAAATTAAATGTTCGCGCCCACCCAATTTGTCTACGAATTTCTTCCATGCGCTCTGGTGTTGTCGCCAATTTAATACTGCCGCATTCACGCCAACTTGGGGGAGTATCGGTTTTCTGTAATCGACGGTACAAATCAACTGAGTGCATATTCATCTTTGTCAGCGTTGGATCCGCACGTAGTTGACCAACTAATCCTGCTGAGTGAAAAGTAGAGCCGCTTGTTAATTCGTTGCGGTCGAGCAGAATGACATCTTTCTCGCCTAATTCAGCCAAATGAAAAGCAACTGAGGTTCCACCTACTCCACCGCCAATAATGACAATTTTTGCCCGGCTTGGAAGTGATGACTTACTCATGGCCTAAATGTATCCTGAACTAATGCCAGGGGCGACAGATCTTGAAGCAACTTTTGGTGCGCTCCTCGACCAGGTACCGCTAATAAAAAATAGAACTTCTGTCGAAGAGTTATCTGGTGGGTTAACAAATAGAAACTTAGCTATTGATTCTGACGGCAAAAAATATGTTGCGCGCATTTCTAGTAACTCATCTGACCTACTAGATATCAATCGTGAAAACGAATACAAGAACACTATTATCGCAGCCGAAGCTGGCATTGGCGCAACAGTTCATGATTACCTGCCAGGTCAAGGTCTTTTGCTTATTAGTTATATCAACGGCAAAACTTTTGGTGCCCAAGATATAGCTTCCAACTTGCCGCGGGTTGCAAAGGCTGTGCGTACATTGCATGGTGCAAAACCTTTTGTGAGTGATTTCAATATGTTTGCACTTCAAAAGCGTTACTTAGATATTGTTCAATCAAATAATTTTATTTATCCCGATAAGTATCTCGATTACGAAGGCCACATTTCAGATCTGAAAAAAGCGATATCTGTTCTGCCTGCCGAAATAGTTCCGTGCAATAACGACTTGTTGCCAGGAAACTTTATTGATGATGGCGAGAAGATCTGGCTTATTGATTACGAATACTCGGGCAATAACGACGCTTGTTTTGAACTTGGAAACATCTGGGCTGAAGCGTTCTTAGAGTATGACGCGTTAGTGGAATTAATTGATGCGTATTACGGTGCACATCGCCCAGAAAAAATTGCGCGTGCATGGTTGCAATCGTTGATGGCCAAGTATGGATGGACTTTGTGGGCAGCAATCCAGGCATCTATTTCAGATATTGATTTTGATTTCCGTGCATGGGGTGGAGAGAAGTTTGATCTGGCTCAGAGCCAATTTACATCTGAACTATTTACGAAATCCTTGGTGGATGTAGCGACAAAGTAAAACGGGCCCACCGCAGTGCGGCGAGCCCGTTTAATTACTTGGAAATTAAGCAGAAACAACAGTGATGTTTACGCTTGCAACAACTGCGTGCGCAAGTGAAACCTTTGCTGTGTGCTTTCCGATCTTCTTGATGTGCCCAGTGATTTTGATGCTGTGACGATCAATGTCATTGCCTGTGGCCGACTTGATTGCTGCTGCAACATCTTTATCTGTTACTGAACCGAATAGGCGTCCGCCAGTTCCAACTTTGACCTTGATGCTCAAAGTTGCTTCCTCAAGGGCTGACTTAATCTCTTTTGCGTG
>WLNM01000118.1 GCA_009699825.1 Actinomycetota bacterium | reverse complement strand
TTCCGATGCTTAGCTGACAGAGCATCTAATTGCGGGAGCAAATATTGAGATTCCTTTGGTAAATCAATCCAATCCATCCGAATACTCGCTTCGGAGGAGGCTTCTGACCCCCAAACCGTGGGATCCTTAAGAAGCAAACGCTTATGAGCATCAAGTAGTTTTTGATATAGAGGTGAATCAATATTAACAAGATGTTCATTCTTGTACTTAACTTCAATCATGCACTACGAACCTTCTCGACATCATCTAAAAGTGCCTGCCAAGCTTTAGCGAATGCAGCAACTCCATCTGATTCAAGTTGATCAGTAATCGCACTTAGAGATACTCCTGTTTTAGCAAGTTTCGCTAGAGATACGTGTGATTTTTCAATTGCCGGCGTGATTGTATTACCATGAAATTTTCCATGGTCTATAACAGCGTCCAAAGTTGATTGCGGCATCGTATTTACAGTGTGAGGTGCAATCAGATCCATTACATAACGAGTGTCATCGTATGCGGGATCCTTTACGCCAGTTGAGGCCCATAATGGACGTTGCATATGAGCACCTGTATCTCGCAATTTTGCCCAACGTGCTGAATTAGATTTAAATAGGAAAAGTTCATACGCCACAACAGCATTTGCTATCGCGGCTTGCCCCAATAATTCAAGAGTTGTCTGTGTATTAATCTTTTTTAGTTGTTGATCAACGGCAGTATCGATACGACTGATAAAAAATGATGCAACACTATGAATTGTTGTAACGTCATGATTGCGCTTGATGGCTTCTTCTATTCCACTGATAAATGCATCAATTACTTGGTCATAACGTTGGCATGAAAAAATTAAAGTAACATTGACGCTAATCCCACTTGCAATTAGTTCTGTGATAGCAGGAAGTCCAGCTAGAGTTGCTGGAACTTTGACCATGAGATTAGGACGATTCACAAGAGCCCACAAAGATTTGCCCTCATCGATCGTTGCTGATGTTTCATGAGCCAAACGGGGATCTACTTCTATGCTAACTCTGCCATCTTTTCCAGAGGATTGAGAATAGATAGATGAGAACAAATCGCATGCTTTCCGTACATCATCTGTCGTTAGTTTCTTTACGATTTCCTCGGGGGATTGAGATTTCATCGCTGCAATATCAGCGGCATAATCTGCGGATCCGGTGATTGCTGAGTTAAAAATACTTGGATTCGTGGTTACACCAACCACTCCAGAATTCTTAATACACGAAGGCAAACTTAATGAATCTGTACCAGTGATTTTGGCTCGCGAAAGATCATCGAGCCATATAGACGTGCCTGCAGTGGTTATGTCGTTTGCGATCATTTCATAATCTTCTTTGCAGTTGATACTACGTTTTCTACAGTAAAACCAAACTCCTTGAAAAGAACGTCAGCGCCTGCAGATGCTCCATAGTGTTCTAGCGAAATAGATGTTCCGCCGTCGCCTACATAATCTCGCCACCCTTGTGCAATGCCTGCTTCAATACTTATGCGTGCTTTTACTAAAGGAGGCAATACTTGATCTTTATAAGCTTGCGTTTGTTCGTTAAACCATTCAAAGCAAGGAATACTTATTACACGAGTTGCAATACCTGATTCTTCTAATACTTCTGCACTTTTTACAGCAAGGGCCACCTCGGATCCAGTAGCCATTAAAATCAATGCTGGAGAAGCACTTGCTTCTTTAAGTACATACGCACCGCGCTCTACTCCTTCGATTGCGCCAGATTTCGAACGATCAAAGACTGGAAGATTTTGGCGCGATAAAAGAATTCCGCATGCTTTTCTTCGCTTAATAATGACACGCCATGCAGCTGCCACTTCATTTGCATCAGCAGGACGGATTACATCGAAATCTGGAATAGCACGAAGGGCAGCGAAGTGTTCAACCGGTTGGTGGGTAGGACCATCTTCTCCTAATCCAATTGAATCATGAGTCCACACAAAAATAGATGGCAATTTCATGAGTGCTGCCAATCGAACAGAAGGACGCATGTAATCACTGAAAACTGCAAATGTTCCAGCGAAAGATTTTGTTAATCCACTTAACGCAATTCCATTAATAATCGCACCCATTGCATGTTCCCTGATACCGAAATGAATGATCCGTCCATAAGGATTTGCATCTTTCATCTGACTACTAGACGGAAGGAACGAACCTCCACCATTGATTGTTGTGTTATTGCTGCCTGCCAAATCGGCTGAACCGCCCCACATTTCGGGAAGTTTGAGTGCGATGGCATTAATTACATCACCAGAGGCTTTGCGAGTTGCAACATCTTTACCAGCTTCGAACGTTGGAATCAAAGAGTCCCAATCCTTTGGAAGTTCCTTAGCCATAACTCTTTTAAGCAACTGTGCGCGATCTGGATTATTCTTTTCCCACAGCTGAAAATTTTTGTCCCATTGTGAATGGGCTTCAACGCCACGATCTCTCACCAATCGAGCGTGTTGTAATAAATGATCAGGAAAGGCAAAATGTTCGTCGGGATTCAATCCAAGTTCTTTCTTTGTCGCACTTACTTCATCGGCGCCCAAAGCAGAACCATGAGATTCTGCTGTTCCGCGGGCCTTCGGAGCTGGCCATGCAATAACGCTTTTTAATCTAATCAATGTTGGTTGTTTTAGATTTTGCACAGATTTAGACATGGCTTGATCGAGTTTTACTAAGTCCACATCGCCGTTGGATTGTGCATTAACGTCTATTACTTCCCAGCCATAGGCGCGATAACGCGCAGAGACGTCCTCTGTAAAAGTTACGTGCGTATCTCCTTCAATGGAGATTCGATTATCGTCATAAATTACATTCAAATTTCCAAGTGCTTGTGTTCCTGCAAGTGAAGCAGCCTCGCTGCTGACACCTTCCTGCAAATCACCATCGGAGCAAATAACCCAGATGCGATGATCAAAAAGAGATGAGCCATCAATGGTTGTTGGATCAAAGAGTCCGCGTTCGTATCTGGCAGCCATTGCCATTCCGACTGCAGTAGAAACTCCTTGACCCAATGGGCCAGTTGTCATTTCAACTCCTGGTGTGTGGCCATATTCAGGATGACCTGGAGTTAATGAACCCCATGTCCGAAACTCCTTTATGTCTTTGAGTTCCAGGCCGTAACCGCTGAGAAACAATTGTGTATACAGAGTCATCGACGAGTGGCCACATGAGAGTATGAATCGGTCGCGCCCAATCCATTGTGGATCAGCAGGATCGTGAACTAAGTGTTTTTGGAACAGGAGATAAGCAACCGGAGCCAAGGACATTGCAGTTCCTGGATGACCATTGCCAACTTTTTGTACAGCATCCATAGCTAAAGCACGGGCGTGAGAAATAACTAAATCATCTTGTGTATT
>WLNM01000117.1 GCA_009699825.1 Actinomycetota bacterium | reverse complement strand
CGTTTCAAGCGATCTTCATGAGTGCGCCTACTTCCCATTGCCCCGATGTAACCAGCATTGGTGCGAAGTGCGATTTCAAGAACAGGTACATCAAATTTTGGGTCATGTGTCAGAACACAAATGACGGTACTTTCATCTACTTCGACAGTAGGTAAATATCTGTGTGGCCAATCAATGATTACTTCGTCTGCGTCAGGAAAGCGACGTTTAGTCGCAAAGAGCGCGCGCGCATCACAGACTATGACGTAATAACCCATGAATTTTCCAATTCGAGCAACGGCCGCAGCAAAATCAATTGCACCAAAAATAATCATCCGCGGAGCTGGAGCGAAAGATTCAACAAATATTGATAAATCATCCATTCGGCTTTCGCCTTCAGGCCCTAGTTTTAAAGTTTTTGTGGTGCCATGCATCAAAAGTGCACGAGCACCTTCGATTGCAGCAAAATCAAGATGCTCGTTTCCGAGAGAACCATGTGCATCATTTTTTGTCAGAACAATCCTTGCTCCCACAGTTGAATTGCCTGCAATCAACGTAGCCACTCCGACAGCTTTTTTATCTTCGATTGATTTGGTTACTTGATCAAAATCAGGAAAAGTTTGCTTATCAATGTATTGAATAAATAATTCAATTGTTCCGCCGCATGTAAGTCCTACTGCAAATGCGTTGTCATCACTCACGCCATATGTAACAACTTGCGGAGTTTTAGTCTTCAAAACTTCTAGAGAAGCTTCATGAATTGCACCTTCAACGCATCCACCTGACACGCTGCCAATTACTTCACCAGATTCCAAAACAGCCATTGCAGCGCCAACAGGACGTGGCGCAGAACTCCAGGTACGCGTGACTGTTGCTAAAGCAAAGGGTTTGCCAGAATTAAAAGATGGCAAAATCTCGTCGATGATTTCGCGCATAACGTAGAGTATAGCGATGCATGTTGGATTAATCCTGGCGGCCGGATCTGGCTCTCGCTTAGGCACGCCAAAGGCCAGCCTTGTTGTTGGTGGCCATAGATTGGTCGACCGCGCAGTAAATAATTTTGTCTCTGCAGGAATAACAGAAATTTATGTGGTCCTAGGTGCGTGGCAAGGTGAAGTACAGGGCGCACATGTAATTGTTAATGAAAATTGGCAAGAGGGCATGGGAAGTTCATTGAGAATTGGGCTAGAACATATTTCAATAATTGAGTCCGCGACCGATGTAACAATTTCACTTGTAGATCTTCCAGGTATGACGCCAGATGCAATTCGAGAAATCATGCAATGCCCGAAGGACATTGTTGTTGGAACTTTTTCCGGAAAGCCTGGCCATCCAGTTAAGTTTGCAAAGAAGTATTGGTCTGAAGTTTCACAATGCGCACAAGGTGATGTTGGCGCCAGGAATTTTCTCAAAGGGCGAGACGATGTGCACTACATCCCACTGGATGAATTAGCCTCTGGAAAAGACATCGACACCCCCGAAGACCTTTTGGGCCGCTAAGAGCAAACCACACTCCGTAATTGGGGCTTTTTAGCGCCTGAAACTGCCAAAAATACTTCTGGATTTGAAGTGAAAACCACTTGCTGCTGCCTATGTGTGGTGTTACTTTTCCTTACTCCTTTAAGGGACTTCGTAGAAGAGGTAAAGCCATGGCTGTTGAATCAAATGGAAACGAGCGTGGCACTCCACGTTTATTTGCACTCATTGAAAACTCACCAAAGACAGGCGACAGTCCAACTATTTGGGCATGGCCACAAATTACAGAATTTTTAAAAGTTGCTAGTCAACCAGTGCAAGGTCCATGGCCTGCACATCAAGAAGCGCGTCCAAATCCAGATGCAGATTCAATGCCAGTTGCAGTAAAAGACAAGCCAAGCAAGTAACCGGAAACTCACGTAGGGGAAAATAAATATGTATCCATCACGTTTTAAATATGAATCTCCGAAGACAATTGCTGAAGCAATTAAGTTGCTTGATGCTGGCAAAGGTGAAGCAAAGATTCTTGCAGGCGGACAGAGCCTTGTCCCAATGCTTAAACTTCGCTTTGCATTCCCAGACCAACTTGTTGATATCAATAATATTCCTGGACTTGATTACATTCGCTTCGATGCAGATGGATCACTTCACATAGGCGCACTTGTACGTCACGAACATTTAGAAAAGTCAGTTGAAATTTCAAAGCGTCAACCAACGATTGCAGCAGCAGCTCCACTCGTTGCAGACCCAATCGTTCGTGCACGTGGAACATTTGTTGGTTCTGTATGTCACGCAGATCCACAAGGTGACTGGGCAGCAACAATGATTGCGCTGCATGGCTACGTTGTTGTGCAAGGTCCTAAAGGTAAGCGCAATATAGATATGAAGGATTTCGTCCTCGGACCTTATGCAACTGCACTTAACTACAACGAGATTGCTATAGAGGCTGTAATTCCTGCACCTAAGGGAGTTGCTCGTGGTGGCTACCTCAAATTAGAGCGTCGCGTTGGTGACTTCGCAACTGCTTCAGTTGCCGTTGCACTCGATATGAATGGCGACACTGTGCTTGGCGCCGGATTTGCACTTGCTGGCGTAGGCGGAAAGACAATCGATGCCAACGATGCAGCGTCAGCCCTCATTGGTCAGAAATTGACTGATGCAACAATTGCAAAGGCTGCCGCACTTGTAGCTGCGAAAGCAGAGCCTCGTACAGATCACCGTGGTTCGGCTGAATATAAGCGCCACATTATTGAAGTATTTGTTAAAAGAATCCTCCTCGCAAACTCCGCACAGAAAGTAGCCTAAAAACATGTCGAGCCTCTACGAAGAAATAAATATTGCACCAGCAAGTGATGTTCCTGTACGCCAAGTCACTGTGTACGTTAACGGAGAAGCACGTACTGCAAATGTGGAACCACGCCTTTTGCTTGCACACTTGCTTCGCCAAGCATTTAAGTTAACTGGAACTCACACAGGTTGCGACACAACAAATTGCGGTGCTTGCACAGTGCTTTTCGATGGTCGCCCAATTAAGAGCTGCACAATGCTGGCAGTTCAGGCAGATGGCCACAAAGTTGAAACTGTCGAAGGACTTGCATCAGCAAGTGAACTTCATCCACTGCAAGAGGGCTTCAAACAAGAGCACGCTCTTCAATGTGGTTTCTGTACTCCAGGAATGATGATGGCTGCAAAGGCACTGCTCGAAGAGAATCTCAACCCAACTGAAGATGAAATTCGTTGGGCGCTTTCTGGAAATCTTTGCCGTTGCACTGGTTACCAAAATATCGTCAAGGCAGTTCTTTGGGCTGCTGAAAAAATGCGCGCGGAACTCAACTAGGTCGGGGAGCATAAAAAATGAGATTAGACGAAATCAAAATTGGCGGAATGG
>WLNM01000116.1 GCA_009699825.1 Actinomycetota bacterium | reverse complement strand
TCCATTCACTGCAATAGCACTCGCCGCATAAAATCCAGCCGGTAAATTACCTCGTCCGTTTGAAGCCGCGGTGATTGTGCACGTTGCAGTTAAGGAAGTTGAAAGACATGTGTAGGTTCCGTACAAAGTAGTTGCAGCAGAAGTGGCATTTCTGGCTGACCAAATTTTTATTGTGAAACTTTGAATTGCGACTCCACCATTATTGGTTGTTGAAACACCGATTGAAAGTGTCCTACTTCTTGGAGAAGTAACAATTGGTGTTGATGGCGCAGCTGGTGCAGAACAAACAACAGAGGCGCCGGCAGTTGAGGTAGCCAATAATTTATTGGGTGAACCCGTTCCGGAAGAGGTTACTGCGCCACACGTTGAAGAGTTGACTAATGCATTTCGAATCTCGAGGGGAGTTGCTGTGGGATTAACTTCCAATAAAAGCGCTGCAGCGCCAGCAACGTGTGGTGTTGCCATTGAAGTTCCACTGTAAACATCTGTTGCTACATTGCTTGCAATCACACTTGAAGTGATTCCTACACCTGGTGCAAAAATATCTAAACATGTTCCGAAATTGCTAAATGATGCTCGTGCATCAGTTGAACCTGTCGCACCGACTGTTATTGCGTTGGGTGCACTTGCAGGCGAGTAGGAACACGCATTTCGATTGTCATTTCCAGCAGCAACGGCAACAACTATGCCATCTGCAATGAGTGCTTGGACTGCATTGTTGAGGGCTGTTGAAAGTCCGCCACCCAAACTTATGTTTGCAACTGCTGGACCAGAAACGTGATTTGAAATTACCCAGTTGATTCCCGCAATTACTCCCGAAGTAAAACCTGATCCGGAGCAGTCCAAAACTCTAACTGGTACAAGTGTTACGCCCTTTGCAACACCATAGTTTCTACCACCAATAGTGCCCGCAACGTGTGTTCCGTGGCCATTGCAATCTGTTGTTCCGTTGCCGTCAGAAATTTGAGTATTGCCAACCGCCACTCTGCCAGTGAATTCTTCGTGTGATGCAAGAATGCCCGTATCAATAACGTAAGCAGTTACGCCCTGACCATTTGAAGTATAAGAATATGAATTTGATAGTGGCAAACTTCTTTGATCGATGCGATCTAAGCCCCATGTTGCAGCGCTTTGAACAGTAGCTGGATCTGTGATGGCAGTGGCATAAACAGGCGAATCTTTTTCTGCAAATAAGAACTTAGGATTTTTCTTTAGATCATTAATCTGTGCAGTTGTGAAATCTCCAACCACGCCTTTAAATCCCTGCGTATAAGTTTGATGAATTTTGATTCCCTTATTTCTCAAACCATTTGATTCGCCTTGCACATCATCATCATTTGAGAAACTTAAAATGTATCTTTCAGTACCTGTGCTTGTAGTTCCAGCATGAGCAATTTGTGTGCCACCGAAAAGAATTCCAAAAATCGCGAAGGTGACGAATGACTTCTTTTGAAAAAAGCGAATCATAAAAATTCTCACCCTCTGATTAGGACTTCAGTTTACAGAGAACTCTTGCTTCGTGCCAGTGTTGCTTATCGCCCATTTGCAGCGCGAAGTAAGCGGTCTCTGATGGCAATTGCCAAGCCATCACCACTCGGTTGGATTATTGCAATCGTTATGAGTCCCTGTGAGTCTGCGTCTCGAAGTGCGGCATAGAGAAGGCGCGCATATTCATCTGTATTTGTAGGAGCTGCTAATCGAATTGCACCCTGTGGAGTTGCAACTTCTGCTGGTGCAATAAATCCTTGTCCGGCAGTTGCTTGCACATCCAGAATTATTTGCGCATTCGGTGCATAGTGTTTTTCTAGTGAACCGCTGACGCGAATATTTGAATTACTCGTTTCATTGACCGTCAGGCCAGTGCACTTTTCAATCATTCCTTGTGTAATCGCACCAGGGCGCAAGATGCGTGGTGCATCACCTGTGCAATCAATAATTGTTGATTCCAGTCCCACGTGTGCGGAACCACCATCGAGAATTACATCATCGGGCAATAAATAAGTACCGATTTCTTCATGGACAGCAGCCGCTGTTGTCGGTGAAACGTGACCGAATCTATTTGCTGACGGCGCAGCGATTGCATGCACACCAATCTTTAGACACTCTTGTAATAAGTCAAGTGCCAAAGCATGATCTGGCACCCGCAGTCCAACACTTTCCTGTCCGCCAGTAACAAAATCTTTTGCATGTGCACTTCGGTTAAAGATTAATGTCATTGGTCCTGGCCAGAAATCTCGCGCGAGCGCCAATGCGTAATCCTTCACATCGAGTGCCCAGTAACTAATTTCATCCATGGACGCAATGTGCAAAATCAAGGGGTGATTGTGTGGGCGAGCTTTTACTTCATAAATACGGGCAACTGCTTTTTCATTACTTGCATCAGCACCGAGTCCATAAACAGTCTCAGTTGGGAACGCAATTAGTGCACCGTTTTTTAGTGCGTCCGCGTTTTTCCCTTGACTCATCTGCATATTCTCCCATGATTTTCACAGAGAGAAAGAAGTACACTTGAGCCTATGAAACCTACATATATGAAGAAGTTTGCTATTGCCTCTGTCGCACTTTCCTTGATCGGTGGGTTTGCACTTGCCCCTGCATCAATGGCAGCAGCGCCTACTCGTTCCATCTCAGTAAATGCCGAAGGAACAGTAAAGGTGACACCAGATGCTGTGCGCTTGAGCGCAACTGCAACTGCTATGGCGGCAAGTAATAAATCTGCACTTTCAGAAGCCTCTAAGGTCGCAGCTGCAGTTCGCAAGGCACTTCTTGAAAATGGTGTTGCCAAGACAGAAATCGCAACGCAATCAATTACTTCATATCCTGAGTACAACTACTCAACAGATGGTGTTTCACAACTCATTGGATACCGCGCATCACAATCTTTTGACATAACAATTAAGAAAGCATCAAATGCTGGCACTGTCGTTGACGCCGTTGTCGAAGCAGGTGGAGACAATGTGCAAATAAATGGTGTCTCACCATTTGTACTTGATGCGACTAAAACTTCATCATCTGCTCGCGCTGTTGCTGTAAAGAATGCGCGCGCAAAGGCGCAGTCATACGCGAAGTTGTTAGGTGTAAAACTTGGACGCGTAATTACTTTGACTGAAGGCAGCGGACCATCTGTATTTCCAATAATGGCAATGGCTAAAGATTCAGCTGGAGCAACTGAGATTGATCTTGGTCAGCAAGATGTAACAGTCTCAATCTCTGTGCAATGGGCTATTAACTAGCGCATAAATAAAGGCAGTTTGGTTGCACGCTACCTACAAGGTACGATTTGCGAGCCTCAAACGTCCCCATCGTCTAGGGGCCTAGGACATCGCCCTTTCACGGCGGTAACACGGGTTCGAATCCCG
>WLNM01000115.1 GCA_009699825.1 Actinomycetota bacterium | reverse complement strand
TTATGGAATGTGCTTCACAAGTTTTATTGGATGTGGGCTGGACTCGGTGGATTTGTTTTGATGATTCTGGCTGGTGTGACGTCATATAAAAAAGCCAGAGCCAAGATGTCTTACGAGACATGGTGGATTATTCATATTTATACATATGCAGCCATTGCGCTCTCCTTTATGCACCAAGTACTCAATGGTTCGATGTTTGTTGGTCATCCGTTGGCGCGTTTATATTGGACTGTGCTCTATATCCTGATGGGTGCTTCTGTGTTGATATGGCGAATTGGCTTGCCGTTGGCGCGATCACTGCGTCATAACATCAAAATTGATCGTGTTGTTGTTGAAGGACCAGATGTTGTTTCAGTGATTATGCGCGGGCGTAAGTTGCACAAACTTGCGGCTCAAGGCGGGCAGTTCTTTTCTTGGCGCTTTCTAGAAAAAGGTCACTTACTTGTAGCGCATCCTTATTCTCTATCGGCTGCGCCAACTGAGCACTTTGTGCGTATTACGGTCAAAGGACTTGGCGATCATTCACGTTCAGTAGCCTCATTGCATGCAGGCACACGAGTATTTGTAGAAGGACCGTATGGTGCTTTCACAGCAGGGCGTGCATCAAGTCCACACGTTGTGTTAGTTGGTGGCGGTGTTGGTATTACTCCTATTCGTGCGATTATCGAAGAGTTTAAAAATGGCGTGCAGATGGATGTAATTTTTAGAGCGTCAAAAGAAGAGGATTTAGTGTTGCGAAAAGAGTTAGATTATTTGGCGGCAAATTCAGATGGCACGATTCGTGTGCATTATTTGGTGGGCTCTCGCAATAATCATCCAATGAATGCGCGATCACTCACGAAGTTAGTACCTAGCTTTGCCGATTCCGATATCTATATTTGTGGACCTACTCCTCTTGTTGAATCTGTACGTAAAGCAGCACGAGATGTGGGTGTGCCAAAAGATAAATTTCACGACGAAGCTTTCGGATATCACACGGAGATCAAATGAATAGAACACTCTTAATCGCTGGCGGTGCACTCGGTGGGTTGGGTGCAGTGATGGCAATTACTCCGCCACACTTATCTAGTACATCTCTTATCGCCGGTGGGATTCCGCAGACAACACCAACGCCTTCAACTAGTGCCAGTGCCACACCAAGTACGACTGCAACTGCAACGCCAACTAAAACTGGCAAGCCAAGTACAAAGCCGACTAAGCAACCGACTACTGCACCGACTACTGCACCGACTACTGCGCCGAGTGCAGGAGTGACTGGATCTTTTAGCGGAGATGCAATCAACATGCGCTATGGCACCGTGCAGGTAAAAATCACTGTGAAAAACGGAAAGATTACTGATGCACAGGCGCTGCAAGCACCGTCAGGTAGCAATGATCGCTACACGCAAATTGCTGTGCCACGCTTGCGCGATCAAACCATTGCTGCGCAATCTGCAAATATCCAAGGCGTATCGGGTGCTTCTTATACTTCATACGCTTGGTACCAATCCTTAGCATCAGCAATTGCACAAGCTGGTCTATAAATTTTCGTATGCGCCAGGTCATTGATGCTTGGGGCACAAAACTTTATTTAAATTGTGAAGGCACAGAATTTGATTCCGGTGCAGCATTTGCACAAATAAGTTCCTTTGTAGATTTAGTTGATAATTTATTTTCAACGTACAAGCAAAACTCTGTTGTATCCCAACTACGAAGCGGTCTTATAGATATTGCTTCGGCTCCGGCAGATGTAATTGAGGTTGCAAATTTGTGCGCGGTGGCTCGCGAATTAACAGATGGCGCATTTGATCCGTGGAGCGTGCCAGGTGGGTTTGATCCCAGTGGATACGTAAAAGGGTGGGCTGCCGATAAGTGCGCAGATATTGCACAAGAGTTTGGCGCTGCGCATGTGCAGATTAACTTTGCTGGCGACCTAGCGCTGCGTGGTGGATTCAATGATGTAGGTGTCACAAAACCGTGGCCAATTGGTATTTCTAATCCTGATAACACGCAAGAGGTTGTGCACGTTGTTGAAATTGGCGATGGTGCGATTGCAACAAGTGGTGATTACGAACGAGGCGCGCATATTCATGATCCATACACCGGCATGATTGCAATCGGTGCGCGTTCTGCAAGTGTTATTGGTCCTGATGCGGGAATGTGTGACGCGCTGGCAACAGCGTTGATGGTTGCTGGCAAAGATGGCGCCAAGTGGTTTGGTTTACCTGAATTAGAGAGTTATTCGGCGTGGGTAGTAAATCGCAATGAAAATACTGCGTGGAGCATTAACGACTAGCAGTATTGAGTTGTTCTACTTCTTCGGCGCTTAATTTAACAATTTGTATTATTTCTAATAATTGTTCAACTGTGCGAGCACTTGCAATCGGTGCACTGACGGCAGGATTTGAACGCAACCACGCAAGTGCAACTGCAGAGATAGATGCACCGTGATTTTTAGCAATTGCATCTAATGCATCAATGATTGCCCAACCTGTTGGAGTCATGTATTCCTTAACCGCTTCGGCGCGAACTGATTCGACTGTAACGCCAGGACGATATTTTCCAGAGAGAAATCCTTTTGCAAGTCCATAAAATGGAAGTGCGGATAAACCATTTTTTATGACAACGGCTGCTTGTTCTGCCTCAAATGGATTGCGAGTGATTAAGTTGTAGTGATCTTGCAGAGCAATGTATGAAGCAAGGTTGTTTGCCTTTGCAACATCTAGTGCGTGTTGCAGACGTGCACCTGAGTGTTGAGACGCAGCGATATAGCGAATTTTGCCCGCCTTAATAAACTCTGTGTACGTAGCCAGCGTGTCTTCGGTTGGAACCTTTAAATCATCTTCGTGTGAATAATAAATATCAACATAATCTGTTTGCAGACGGCGAAGTGAATCGTTGAGTGCTGCTGTGATATTTGCTGGTGATAAACCGCGGCGTGTAGAAAGTTTGGCAACTTTTGTCGCAAGAACGATGCTGCTTCGATTGTTGCGCGCTTTCATCCAATTGCCGAGAATGATTTCTGATTCCCCGCCAGTGTTGCCATCTTTCCACTCTGAGTACACATCGGCTGTGTCGATGAAGTTTCCACCGGCTGCCACGTATGCATCAAGGACAGCAAAGGATTGGGGTTCATCGGCGGACCATCCAAATACATTTGCACCGAGGCATAGAGGATGGACTAAAAGATCTGTCTTTGGGAGTGTGAACATAGATATAACTTACGGCAAGATGCTCTCATGGTCGAGACAACGGGTGGATTTACTAGTGCCCAGCTAGCACTTGAAGCGCAGACTCTTGTTCTGCCATCACTGTCACAAGCAGAAGCAATTGAGATTGGCGAAATTGCAATTGCAATGGGACGCGATCGTGCGCTGCCAATTGCAGTTGAAGTGCGAATGGGTCA
>WLNM01000114.1 GCA_009699825.1 Actinomycetota bacterium | reverse complement strand
TGTGACGGAAAACAATTCGACCTCGGGTGAGGTCATACGGACTTAATTCAACGATGACACGATCACCAGGCAAAATACGAATGTAGTTCTTTCGCATTTTTCCGCTGATGTGCCCAAGAATTTTGTGCCCGTTCGTTAGCTCCACGCGAAACATTGCGTTAGGTAGCGCTTCAGCAACAGTGCCTTCGATTTCGATTGCACCATCTTTACTTGCCAAGCGCGTACCTACTTCTCTATTTGTGCATGGAGTGCGAAGGAGCAGTCTAAAGGCAGTCCCCCAAGTAAGGGAAATCGGTGGGAAATCGAGGGAAAATCGGGGTTATACCCCTACTGTCGGCAGAAATCTCGTAATCCACACAGGGATTTTTCGAGATTTTGCTTCTAAATCGGCCTACGTGAGCCTATGAGAGCAGTTCGCTGACCTCAATACCTAGAGTCGCCAACTTGGCTCGGCCACCGTCGGCGGCGGTGAGAACGAATGGTTTTCCATCAGGTGCAATCGCATATGAGTTTTCAAAGTGTGCGCCACGAGATTTATCTTGTGAAACAACTGTCCATTGATCTTCAAGCACGCGCGTCTTTGCACTTCCGCGAGTAATCATTGGTTCGATGGCAAGTGCGAGTCCTGCAGTAATTTCTGGACCGTTGCCAGCTTTACCAAAATTTAATACATGTGGTTCTTGATGCATTTCTGTACCAATTCCATGTCCGCCGTACTCCTGCAAAATTCCGTAACGACCTTGCGAATTAATGTACTGCTCGATTGCATTGCCGATATCGCTCAATCGTGCGCCAGATTTTCCAGCTGCGATTCCACGCCACATGGATTCTTCACATACATCCAACATCTTTTGATCTTCCGGATTCGCATTTCCAACAATTACAGAAAAAGCCGCATCGCCATGCCACCCATCAATAATTGCTCCGCAATCAATTGAGACAACATCGCCATCTTCGATTATTCGATCGCCAGGAATTCCGTGAACAATTTCATCATTAAGTGAGATGCAAATTGTTGCAGGATAGCCGTGATAACCCTTGAAATTAGAAGTTGCTCCACCGCGCTTAATGTTTGCTGCTGCAATTGCATCGAGGGCGTCCGTACGCATTCCAACTTTTATCGAATCGCGCATTAAATCTAAAGTTTGACCAACTAATAATCCAGCACGACGCATGGTTTTTAACTCATCAAGAGTTTTAATTTGAATTGCCATGAAAGTACTTCTTATTTATTGCCGAGAGCAGTAATTGCGCGCTTTGTAATTTCATCAACAGCGCCAGTTGCGCTAATTGTTATGAGAGAACCTTCAGTGCTGTAGTAACCAATAATTGGTGCTGTTTGCTCGTGATAAACCTTTAGGCGATGAACAATTACTTCTTCGGCATCATCTGCGCGAGACTCAACACTTCTGCGATTATTCAAACGAGAAATTATCTCTGAATCATCGATTTGAAGTTCAAGAACGGCATCAAGCGGAGTCTTCTTTTCGCTTAGAACCGCTGAAAGAACTTGTGCCTGTGCAACGTTGCGTGGGAAACCATCGAGCAAAAATCCGTTAGCGGCATCTGCATGCGTGAGACGATCTTTAACCATTTCATTTGTCACTGAATCTGGAACTAATTCACCAGCATCCATAAATTTTTGTGCTTCAAGCCCAAGCGGTGTACCGGCTTTTAAATTTGCACGGAAAATGTCTCCCGTAGAAATATGTGGAATCGAATAGTGCTCGGAGAGGAATTGCGCTTGCGTGCCTTTACCCGCACCTGGTGGTCCAACCAGGACTAAACGCATTAGCGCAAGAACCCCTCATATGAACGTTGCTGTAACTGGCTTTCAATCTGTTTTGCCGTATCTAAGCCAACACCAACCACGATCAAGATCGCAGTGCCTCCGAATGGGAAGTTCTGTGTTGCACCAAAGAGAATAAGCGCACCGATTGGAATCACAGCAACTAGCGCAAGATAAATTGAACCTGGCGCAGTAATACGTGAAAGAACATATTGAAGATATTCAGAGGTTGGACGTCCGGCACGAATACCAGGAACGAATCCACCGTACTTTTTCATGTTATCTGCAACTTCATCTGGGTTAAATGTGATTGCAACGTAGAAGTATGTGAAGAAAATAATGAGCGCAGCGTAGGTCGCAACGTAAATTGGGTGATCGCCCTTAACGAAGTTACGGCTAATCCATACGGCCCACGCTGCTTGGCTATTTGTAAAGTTCACGATTAGTGAAGGAATATAAAGAAGAGAAGATGCGAAGATCACTGGGATAACACCAGCCTGGTTTACCTTAATTGGAATATAGGTGCTTGTTCCACCGTAGCTTTGACGTCCAACCATTCGTTTAGCATATTGAACTGGAATACGTCGCTGTGCTTGCTCAACGAATACAACCGCGGCAACAACCAAAATTCCAACAGCTAAAACGAATACAAAAGCGAAGAGACCCTTTTGAAGCTTGATGCTCCACAAGTTACCGGGGAAGCCAGCTGCAATAGATGTAAAGATAAGAATAGACATACCGTTACCGACACCACGATCAGTGATTAATTCACCGAGCCACATGATTACAGAAGTACCAGCAGTCATAACGAAAATCATTGTGATGATGCGCTGCCATGATGTGTCAGGAATAATTGCTAGATCGCAACCAGAAATAAGGCGACCAGGTGTACGTGCAACTGCGATCAAACCCGTTGATTGCAATATTGCCAGACCAATTGTTAAGTAGCGTGTGTACTGAGTTAGTTTTGCAGTACCAGATTGTCCTTCAGCTTTGAGGGTTTCGAAGCGAGGAATAACAACTGTTAGGAGTTGAATAATGATTGAGCTGGTGATGTAAGGCATGATGCCGAGCGCGAATACAGATAACTGCAAAAGCGCTCCACCGCTGAATAGGTTAATGAGGCCAAAGAGTCCGCCTGATTGAACCTGGGTTAAACACTCTTGAACATTTCCATATGAAACGCCAGGTGTTGGTACAACAGAACCAAAACGAAATAGAGCCATGATTGAAAGAGTGAAGAAAATCTTCTTTCGTAGTTCAGGGGTCTTAAAGGCCATACCGAATGCTGAAAGCATCAGATTTTCTCCCTCTTCCTAATCAATCACTAATTATTTACTGTTTATACTGCTGGTTTATTAAAGAGTCTTAGTAGATCCACCTGCTGCAGCAATTTTTTCAACTGCTGAACCAGAGAATCCATGTGCGATCACATTTACTTTGACTGAAATTTCGCCATTGCCTAGAACCTTTACAGGAAGGCTGTCGCGAACTGCACCTTTTTCAATGAGATCTGCAACTGTTACATCTCCACCCTTTGGATAGAGAGCATTAATTGTCGAAACATTGACAGCTTGGTATTCAACGCGTGCTGGGTTCTTAAATCCGCGCAACTTAGGCAAGCGCATTACCAAAGGTAGTTGTCCACCTTCGAAACCTGCACGAACCTGGTTACGGGCGCGAGTTCCCTTGCCACCACG
>WLNM01000113.1 GCA_009699825.1 Actinomycetota bacterium | reverse complement strand
CCCTTTTCGCGTTCTAGATCCATTGAATCCATCATGCGATCTTGACCTTCGTCTTGCTTCTTATAAGCAGCGAAAGCACCTGATTGCCACAACATGGCATCAACAAGAGTTGTCTTGCCATGGTCTACGTGAGCGATGATTGCAACGTTGCGAAGATTCTCGCGCTTCTTTTGTGGCAAGCCAGCCAAGTGGGGACTAGATACTTTTGCCATTGAAAATTCGCTCCAGACGTATGTGCTCTGGAAGAACTTCACAGAACGAAGCGAAGAATAGCAGGGGAGGTTGCAATCACTTAAATCGTAGGAAATTACGCCTTAAATAAGAGATTTAAATTAGGTATTTTGTGGGAAACCTAAATTAATTCCACCATGACTTGGATCAAGCCATCTGCTTGTCACAACTTTGCCACGAGTAAAGAAGTGAACGCCTTCTGTACCGTGTGCATGACTGTCGCCGAATAATGAATTCTTCCAGCCACCAAATGAGTAATACGCCATTGGTACTGGAATTGGAACGTTGATTCCAACCATTCCAACTTCAACTTCATTTTGATAACGACGAGCTGCACCGCCATCATTTGTAAAGATTGCAGTTCCGTTTCCGTATTGATGCGCATTAACAAGAGCCAGTGCTTCGTCATATGTTTTAACGCGAATAACACTGAGTACGGGACCGAAAATTTCATCTGTATAAATAGACATCTTTGGTGTTACGTGATCAAAGAGAGTTGGCCCAAGCCAGAAACCATTTCCGCCAGGGTTTACGGTGCGTCCATCAACAACAATTGTGGCGCCATCTTTTTCACCTGCATCAACGTATGAAGCAACTTTGTCGCGGTGCACTTTTGTAACAAGTGGTCCCATATCTGAACCCTTTGTTCCATCGCCAGTCTTTAGTTTGACTGCGCGCTCTTTAATCTTTGCCACTAGTTCGTCTGCAACTGGTTCGACAACAACAAGTGCTGAAATCGCCATGCAACGTTCTCCAGCAGAACCAAAGCCTGCATTGATTGCGGCATCCGCTGCTAAATCTAAATCAGCATCAGGCAAGACAACCATGTGGTTCTTTGCTCCACCAAGTGCTTGAACACGCTTTCCAGATTCTGTTCCGGTTTCGTACACGTACTTAGCAATTGGTGTTGAACCAACAAATGAAACGGATTTGATTCCTGGATGAGTCAGGATTGCATCGACAACTTCTTTATCGCCATGAACAACGTTAAATACGCCATCTGGTAATCCTGCTTCTTTCCATAATTGCGCCATGAACATCGCAGCACTTGGATCTTTTTCTGATGGTTTAACAATGACTGTATTTCCGCAAGCAATTGCAACTGGGAAGAACCACATCGGAACCATTGCTGGAAAGTTAAATGGTGAGATGATTGCAACAGGTCCAAGTGCTTGGCGGATTGAATAAACATCAACACCAGTTGAAACTTCTTCAGAGAATCCACCTTTTAATAGGTGTGGGATTCCGCAAGCGAATTCAACAACTTCTAGTCCGCGAGTTACTTCACCGGCAGCATCGCTGAGAACTTTTCCGTGCTCAGCCGTAATTAGTGCCGCAATTTTTTCTTTATTTGTATTTACTAATTCACGAAATGCAAACAAAACATTGACGCGTTTAGTGAGCGAGCTGTGGCGCCAATCAGCAAATGCATCGGTGGCAGCTTTCACTGCAACATCAACTGTTGCTGCTGTGCCAAATGCAACTTTCTTAGAAACTTCGCCTGTTGCAGGATTAAAAATATCCCCATGGCGTTTGGCCGAGTCATCGAAAGTTTTTCCGTTAATCCAATGGGTGATTTCGCTCATAGACGCACACTATCTGAGAGCATTATGCTTTCGCTATTCAGTGTTGAAGGGAAGTCTTTTTCGTGTCCAACCCACAGGCAGATCCAAAAAAAGGTGCTGCAGTTACAGCGGCTGACCATTCATATGTTTTTCACTCATGGTCAGCCCAAGCACAAATCGCACCTATTCCTGTAGCTGGAAGTTCTGGTTCGCGTTTCTGGGATTACGAAGGCAAAACTTATTTAGATTTTTCTTCACAACTTGTATTTACAAATATCGGACACCAACATCCAAAAGTTGTTAAGGCGATTCAAGATCAAGCAGCAACTCTGACTGCACTTGCGCCTCAACACTCCAATGATGCTCGCAACGAAGCTGCGCAACGAATTGTCGAACTTGCTGGTGGACACTTTAAGAAAGTTTTCTTCACCAACGGTGGAGCAGATGCGATTGAGAATGCAATCCGCATGGCTCGTTTGCATACAAATAAGCATAAGATTTTTTCAACATATCGTTCGTATCACGGAAACACAGGCTCTGCGATTAATGCAACTGGTGATCCACGTCGTTTCCCAAATGAATTTAGCTTTGGACACGTGCACTTCTGGGGACCATATCTTTATCGCTCAGCATTTCAGGCAACAACAGAAGAAGAAGAGTGTCAGCGTGCACTTGCTCACTTAGAACAGATGATTATCTTTGAAGGACCAAACACAATTGCTGCCATCTTGATTGAATCAGTTGGCGGAACTGCAGGAGTTCTTGTTCCACCTAAGGGATATCTCGAAGGACTTCGTGCGCTCTGCGATAAGTACAAGATCATGTGGATTGCAGACGAAGTGATGTCGGGATTTGGTCGAGTCGGTAAATGGTTTGCTTATCAAAACTCGGCGGCGGCTCCTGATCTGATTACTTTCGCCAAAGGTGTGACATCTGGTTATGTCCCACTTGGTGGCGTAGTTATCTCAGAAGCCATCTCAAATACTTTTAATGACCGGGCATTTCCTGGTGGGCTTACTTATTCAGGACATCCACTTGCCTGCGCTACAGCAGTTGCAACCATTGATGTTATGAAGGAAGAGAAGATGCTTGAAAACGCCACCATGATTGGTGAAAAAGTTTTCGGTCCTGGGCTTATTGAATTAGCAAAGAAGCACAAAGTAATTGGCGATATTCGCGGTGGCGGAGTTTTCTGGGGAATTGACATCGTTACAAGTCGCACAACTCGCAATCCAATGGCGGCTTACGGTGGTACAAGTCCTGAAATGAATGAACTTGTTGCTGCATGTAAAGCTGCAGGATTAATGCCATTTAATAACTTCAACCGAATTCACTTATGCCCACCATGTAACATCTCAGTAGAAGATGCGAAGTTGGGTCTTGAGATGTTTGATAAAGCACTCGAATCAGTTGCGAAATATTACAAAGAATAGATACCGGGAGTAAATTTAAACGTTAAAGCGGAACTCGACTACGTCGCCGTCCGCCATTACGTAATCTTTACCTTCCATTCGAACTTTGCCCTTTGATTTTGCATCGGCAACAGAACCTGCTTCAAGCAAATCATCAAATGAAACTATTTCGGCTTTAATAAAACCTTTTTGGAAATCTGTATGGATAACACCAGCTGCCATTGGCGCAGTGTCACCTTTGTGAATCGTCCATGCGCGAGTCTCTTTTGGTCCTGCAGTTAAATAAGTTTGCAGACCAAGTGTTTTAAACCCAACACGTGCAAGTGTTGCAAGGCCTGGTT
>WLNM01000112.1 GCA_009699825.1 Actinomycetota bacterium | reverse complement strand
GCGTTCGATTATTTTGTAGTGCTGAGCAAGTAAATATTCGCTGACTTTTTCTTCGCCAAATGCACCAATACTCTGATTTGTGCTCTTCTTCGTGGTCTTATTCATAATCCGCACAGAGTAAATAATTAGACCCTGTGCAAAGTACTTACTGATTATTTGTGTGAATTACCTACCCTTGTTGATGAGCGCTGCGATATTTGAAAATGAACGTCTGTGTTCTATACACGGACCGTGCTGATTGAGCGCTTTTGTATGTGCAGCGGTGATATAGCCCTTGTGCTTCGCAAATCCGTAATCTGGGTGCTTAATATCTAGTTCTCGCATGATTCGATCACGAGTTACTTTGGCGATAATTGACGCAGCACTAATGCAGTGTGCTACTTGATCGCCTTTCCATACTGCAAGGTTTGCAATACCCAAACCATCAATGGCATAACCATCAGTTAAAACATATGCCGGAGTAATTGATAATCCCTGCACTGCTCTTCGCATTCCATCTAAATTGGCAGCATGTACTCCCCTTGCATCAACTTCTGCAGGTGGCACGATAATCGTTGAGATGGCAGCAGCTTTTTGCACAAGTAATTCAAATAAATCTTCGCGCTCTTTTTCACTGACATCTTTTGAATCTCGAACTGCTGCTAAATCTTCTGCAAATGGATCATGCAAAATAACGGATGCGATAACAAGAGGTCCGGCGCATGCACCGCGGCCTGCTTCGTCAACGCCTGCAAGAGGTGAAATTCCTGCATCGATTAATTGTGACTCGATAGCAGCCATAACAAAACTATTTCAATACGTCGATGGAGTGAACGAATTTTGCACTCTTCAGTGGCCATAGGACACCAAATACTCGACCTGTCACACGAGAGAGTGGAACTTGTCCTTTGTTGATGTCATCTTGGTGATAACGCGAGTCAGCACTTGCACCACGATGATCTCCCATTACCCAAATTTTTCCTGGGTCAACAGTGATATCAAATGTGATGTCACTGGGGTCATTTCCTTTGAAAATATATGGTTCATCAACTGCAGTGCCATTAATAGTTAATTTTTTATCCGTGCAGCACACAATGTGATCTCCAGCAACACCAATGACGCGTTTTACTAAATATTGCTTAGCCGGATTAGGCAAAACTCCAACTAAAACAAGTCCATCACGAAATTTGGTTTTGATTGCAGAACCTGTTGATGTATCAGCTCTAGGCAACCACGAATCTGGATCGCGAAATACAACAACATCTCCGCGGTGGATCTTGCCTGATACGAATGGCAGTTTATTGACCGCAACTCGATCATTTATCTGCAAGGTGTTTTCCATCGAACCCGATGGAATATAGAAAAATTGGACTAGAAAAGATTTAATTACAAGGGAGACTACGAGAGCAACAACGACAAGTATTGGGAGCTCCCGTAGGAGTGATCCCTTGCGAAACATAAGGTAAAACTTATGCTTGCTCGGTTGGTGTTTCTTCTGCAGCAACTTCTTCTGCAGGCGCTTCGACAGCAACTTCTGCAACTGAAGTTTCCACAACGGCTTCAACAACAGTTTCTGCAACTTCTTCGACAACTGGCTCTGCAACAACTGCTGCAGCAACGGCTACAGGAACAATTGGTTCTGGTGTTGAAAGGATTCCATCACCGTAACCTTCAATGCCATCGCGCTTTTCGCGAATCTTTGCAGCCTTACCGCGAAGGTCGCGTAGGTAATACAACTTAGCGCGACGTACATCGCCTTTCTTAACAAGTTCAATCTTTTCAATCACTGGAGTATGCACAGGGAAAGTACGTTCTACTCCAACACCGTAAGAAACTTTACGGATAGTAAATGTTTCGCGAACGCCATCGCCTTGACGACGCATAACGATTCCTTGGAAGACCTGAATACGACTCTTGCTACCTTCGATAACGCGTACGTGAATCTTGAGCTCATCTCCAGCACGAAATTGTGGGATGTCTTTGCGCAGCGATGCTGCATCTACGGCGTCAAGTACGTTCATGATTTCCTCAGCTAATTCGTATATCGGTACAGAGTGCTGTACAGAGGACGTATCTTGCCACATGAGCGTGGCCAAGTGAAAATCGGCTAAAGCCCGAGCGTATTTTTCAGGATCTGGTGCAGATGTGGGCCTGCCGCCAGAATGAACTTCTGTCCGCCGATCTCGTGCGTGGAAATAATGGCTCCTGCCTCTTGGGCAATTAATCCGCCAGCTGCAATATCCCATTCGTGCAATCCAGATTCAAAGTAGGCATCAACATTTCCTGAACCTACAAAACATAGATCAACTGCAGCAGCGCCGTTGCGACGAATATCTCTGATGTGTGGAAGTAATGTACTTATGCAATTTAATTGCACAGCGCGCTTTTCGGATTCATAGGCAAAGCCAGTGGCAAGCATTGTTCGGTTTAATTCAACAGGATCGTTGCACGTCAATTTTTTGCCATTGTGAAAAGATCCCTCGCCACGAATAGCCCACCACGTTGAATTAATAGTTGGGCTCACTACAACACCAACCACCACGCCATCCTTATCTTTAGCTGCAATAGAAACATTCCAGCCTGGCATCTCGTAGAAATAATTAACTGTTCCATCGAGTGGGTCAATTACCCATGTAATTCCGGAGGTAGATTTTCGTTCAGCACCTTCTTCGCCGATAATTCCATCGTTCGGACGTTGCGCAAGAATGGAAGAAACAATCAGTGCTTCGCTTGCCTTATCCATCTGAGTAACGATGTCTACATCGCTCGATTTTGTCGAGACTTCTAAGACATCGGGACGAGCGCTTAATAACTCTGCAGCTTTTTTGCCCACACGAAGCGCAAGATCTAATAACTCGGCCTTATCGCTCATAGACATAAGTCTATTAGACTATGCCCATGCTTAAAGCGTATGGAACTCTTCTGCGCACACCTGGTGGATTAAAGTTTTCTATTGCTGGCTTTATCGGTCGTATGCCAATTGCCATGGATTCATTGGCGATTATTTTTATCGTTGTAGCAGCCACTGATTCATACGCCCTTGCTGGCGCCCTCACCGCTGTCGGTTCTATCGTTGTAGGCGCCGCCGAAGTTTTCTGGTCACGCCAAGCAGATCAACGTGGGCAAGCAAAAATTTTGCTCATGGCTGTTCCGATTCGCATCATCGGCTTCTTGATCTTTGTGGTTTTAGTTTCAAAGAGCGCACCAGTATGGACATGGTTTGTCTCATTAATTATTGCTGAGTCAACGGCCATTAGCGAAGGCGGAATGATTCGTAGACGTTGGCTTCATGTCTTAAAAAATGATCCCAGGAATAAAGACGGGCATCTAGTTAATACCGCTTATTCGTGGGAGGCGATGGTCGATGAATTTGTATTTATTCTCGGCCCTGTTGTCGCGACAACGTGTGCGGTAAAAATTGCACCATCTGCTGGAATTTTGGCTGGGCTAATTTTCTTGGCAATCGGATTACCTTCCCTTGCGGTGATGAAATCAACGGAGCCTCCTGCAGAACCGGCAGATCAACAAGAGCCGCATCCTGCAGTCTTAAGAAATCGAATTGTTCAATCCATTGTTTTCCCATGCGCACTCTTGGGTGGATTCTTTGGCGCAGTCGG
>WLNM01000111.1 GCA_009699825.1 Actinomycetota bacterium | reverse complement strand
ACGGTGAAAAGTATTCGCTGGGGCCTAATCGGTGCGGGCTGGATCGCAACCAAAGCTATCGCGCCAGCGATGCACGCAGCCAATGACACAATCGTTCAAGCGGTAGCAAGTAGAGATGTAAATCGTGCGAAAGCACTGAATCCCGTAACTGTTCACGAGAGTTATGAAGCACTAATTAATGATCCTTCTGTAGATGCGGTTTACATAAGTCTTCCCAATCACTTGCACTGTCAGTGGACAGTGGCAGCCCTTAATGCAGGCAAGCATGTTCTGTGCGAAAAGCCATTTGCAATGAATGTGGGCGAAGTCGAAATGATGATTACGGCAGCACGAAAGAATGATCGCTTATTGGTTGAAGCGCTCTGGTCACGTTGGCATCCGCGAATGATTCGAATGATTGATTATGTAAGGGCTGGAAACATCGGTGAAATAATTAGCATCGATGCATCATTTACTTTTCCGGCATCAATTGATGAAAATTATCGCGCAGTGCCAGTCATGGGTGGCGGTGCACTCTTTGATGTTGGTGTTTATCCACTGCACGCTATTGCAGCGATCGTTGGCGATGATGCACAAGTAGAAATTGAAAGTCACAATGTAAATATTGGGCCTACAGAAATAGACCTGACAAGTAAGTGGCAGATGCGCATTAATGACTCAATCACTGCAAATGGATTGGCATCTTTTGCAATGCCAGAGAACCAGAGTTTGATTGTGCGCGGCGAAAAAGGAAATGTCGAGTTAGTAGGGAAAGAAGCATTTACTTCGTGGCACTCGCCGAGCACATTGCAATCAAGTGGGCACACTGAAAACTTTGATGCAGTTGACCCATACATGCTGATGATTGAAAACTTTGGAAAAAGAATTCAGGGTCAAGAGAGTTGGGTGCTTCCACTAGAAACATCCCTATCTGTTGCCAAAATGCTCGAACAACTTCAAGGATCTCGCTAAGTAGTTAGGGACCTGACCGCTTTGCCCATGGTTATTGTTATTTTGCTGTGGCAGACTCGCGCTCATGAAAAATAAAAAAGAGCGCAAAGCATCCACTGCTCTGATTCGAGATCGTAGAACTCTGACGACCCGAAGGATTGTGTTCTTAGTTATTGCCGCCGCCGCGCCATTGGCCGCGATGATTGGCAATGTTCCCTTAGCACTTGTATACGGAAATGGTGCAGGTCTGCCAGTTGCATATTTAGTTGCAGCGATTGTTCTGATTTGTTTTTCTATCGGTTATGCGACCATGAGTCGAAGAGTTGTTAACACCGGTGCTTTCTATACATATATATCCCGGGCTTTAGGTAAAGAAATTGGAGTCGGCGCTGCGTATTTGGCACTAACTTCTTATACAGCGATGTCTTGCGGACTTGCTGGTGCGTTCGGCTATTTCATGCACGAACTAATTGCAGCTGCAGCAATGGTTGATGTGCCCTGGTATTTGCTCTCAGCAATTGGCGTAGCAATCGTTTCATTCTGGGGTTATCGCTCAGTTGACCTTTCCGCCAAGATCTTAGGTTTTCTCATGATCGCAGAGTTTGCAGTTTTGATCGTTTTTGAAGTTTTAGTTTTAACAAAGAATGGCTTTGCCTCATTCCCACTGGAGAGCTTTACTTATAAGCAAGCAACTTCTGGTCCTTTTGGAATTGCAGCTCTGATTGCATTTACTAGTTTCATTGGTTTTGAATCCGCTGCCTTATATGGCGAAGAAACTAAAAATCCGGAAAAGAGTATTCCGCGTGCAACGTATATCGCAGTTGTTCTAGTTGGAATTTTCTATGTGCTGACATCTTGGATGATCATTGGAGCCACAGGTGTAAACAATCTTGCAGAACGTGCAGGCGCCGACGGTGGTGTCTTCGTGCTTAATCTTTTGCAAGAATATGGTGGCGAAGTTTTATTTGATATCGGTGCTGTTCTCTTGTGCACCAGTGTTCTAGCTGGGTACTCAGCACTACACAATGCGGCTAGTCGTTATCTCTTTGCTTTAGGTCGCGAAAATATTGCACCGAGAGTATTCGGTGAGTATCACAAGGATTACTTCAGCCCACACCTTGCCAGTCTTGCTATTTCAGCAGTTTCCTCAGTAGCAACAGTTGTATTTGCAATCAGTGGCGCTGATCCTTACAAAGTATTTGCGGCCTCCCTCATTGCTGTGGGAACCCTTGGAATTGTTGCGCTGCAATCCTTTGCTTCTCTATCTGTTGTGGTCTTCTTTTGGAAACGAAAAGATAGGCAGCTGTGGCAAGGAACGATTGCTCCCCTTATTGGCTTTGTTGGATTGGCTATTGCTTTTGCACTTGCAGCGATTCATTACAACACATTGACTGGAAGTAATAACCGTTGGATTAACTTGGTTCCGTTGCTACTCATTGTGATCGTTATTGGTGGAATTCTTAACGGATTTAGAATCAAGAGAAACAAACCTGTTGTGTATGCGAAGTTGGCGGCAACTCAACTTCGCTCTCGCAAAATTACTGCCGCAGATCATCCACCAGTGGACTATAAAGAGAAGTACTGTCTGGTTGGTGCAGGTCCTGCCGGTTTAGTAATGGCTCGTGGATTAGTAAAAGAAGGCGTGCCATTTGATTGGTTTGAAAAACATAATGACGTAAGCGGAATCTGGGATATGGAAAATACCGGAACTCCGATGTATGAATCCGCACACTTTATCTCTTCTAAATACACCAGTGGTTTTTATGGATTCCCAATGCCACAATCTTTTCCAGATTATCCAAGCTGGCATCAGATTCGTGATTACATTAAGGATTTTGCGAACAAATTTAACTTAAAGAATCGTGTAACCCTTGGGGTATCCGTTCTTGATGCCCAACCACTAGCTGATAACAAGTGGCGAGTAAAACTATCTAATGGTGAAGAGAAAACTTACGATGGATTAATCAATGCAACTGGTGTTACCTGGCATCCAAATCGTCCACACATCAAGGGTGAAGAAAAATTCAAAGGCAAGATATTGCACTCTGTGGAATACCGCTCACCTGAAGAATTTAAGGGCAAAAGAGTATTAATTGTTGGCGCAGGAAATTCTGGAGTCGATATCGCATCAGATGCAGCACGTTTTGCGAAGGCCGCTTACTTCTCTGTTCGACGCGGATATCGTTTCATTCCAAAGTATTTGTTTGGTTTACCAACTGATGCACTCGTGTCAGGAAAAATTGCACCACCTAAAGGAATATCGATAACGGGCGATGTAACGAAACTTGTAGACACAATTGTCGGAGATCTGACTCGTTATGGATTGCCTAAGCCTGACCATGATTTGTTAGCAAGTCATCCGATTATGAACACTCAAGTGCTTTATCACCTGGGGCATGGTGACCTCATTGCAAAACCAGATGTTCAGGAGATCACCGAAAGTGGTGCAATCTTTAAAGATGGAACTTCTGTGGAGCTAGACCAAATTATTTTGGCAACGGGATATCAATATTCAGTGCCTTACTTAGATCAAGTAAATGATGAGTGGAAAGATGGAAGACCGCAGCTGTACTTGCGTATTTTCTCTCGAAATTATGAAAATCTTTACTTTATTGGGTACGCAGAATTCGCTGATGCTGCATACCGACGCTTTGATGACATGGCGCAAATGGTTTTGTT
>WLNM01000110.1 GCA_009699825.1 Actinomycetota bacterium | reverse complement strand
TGCGTTCGGTGCTCTAGATTGCGGGCATACACATCTTCTAGGGCCATATTTAAATCTTAGCCGACCTGCGCCCCAATCGTAGGTAATTAGCTACTGCCAGTGTTGTAACAATTGCGCTAACCCAGACATTTACACGTAAACCACCGATGGTATTGGCTTGATCTATACGTATGGTCTCAATCAGTAATCGACCGATGCTGTACAACGCAACGTAGGCACTAAAAACCTGACCTGGCGCCAACTTTTTGCCCCACACAATAAGTGCTATTGCTACTGCGCTGCACCAAATCAATTCGTACAAAAATGTTGGGTGAAATGTTTCGTATGTCATGTAATTTTGCGGACGTAAATTAGTAGGTATCTCAAGTGCCCATGGAAGTTGTGTTGGACGACCAAATAATTCGCCATTAAACCAATTACCCAAACGCCCTATCGCCTGCGCTAGCAAAATTCCGGGAGCAAGTGCATCCATGAAATGTCCGAAGGATGGCAAAACTTTCTTCTTTTCTTGGACTTTATATGCGAAATAGGCCGCAACCGTACCGACTGAAATTGCACCCCAAATTCCCAGCCCACCTTGCCAAATTTTTATTGCATCAACAGGGTTTCCATTTTTGCCAAAGTAATTAGCGGGCGATGAAATCACGTGATAGAGACGACCTCCAATAATTCCTGAAGGAACTGCCCATATCGCGACATCAGCCACTACGTTTTGACCATTAGGTGCACGTGATATGAATCTTTTATCACCAAGCCACACAGCAACAACTATTCCAGCAATGATGCATAAAGCGTAGAAGTGAATTGTTAATGGACCGATTTCCAAAACCGAAATGCTCGGCGTAGGAATCGATCTATTCAAAGGTTTAATTACCTTCTACGGCTTGAGCAAATGCTGCTGGATCAAAGTACTGGCCAAGGTCTGTAGCTGATGTTGCACGTTGAATTTCTTTGCCATTGACCAAGACTGTTGGAGTTGAATTAATATTCTTCTCAGCACCGGATGAGGCTACGTTATTTACCCAATCCTTGTAATCAAGATTTGCTACGCAACTCTTGTACTTATCAGATGTGATTCCTATTCCTTGTCCCAATCCCACTAAATAATCAACTGTTACAGCGCCAGAATTTTCTGCGGGTTGATTCTGATAGAAAGCTGAGTGAAATCCGAGAAATTTATCTTCATCGGATGCGCACGCTGCGGCGTTAGCGGCTAACGCCGACTCTGTGCCTAGAAATGAAAGTGTGTGGAAAACAACCTTAGCCTTCTTTTCGGCAATAATTTTTTCTAAGTACGCACTATTAGTTTGCTCAAATCGGGCGCAGACAGGACATTGAAAATCCTCCCAGATATCAACAACAGGTACGCCTGTGAGATCGCCATTAAAAACTATTCCGTACCCATCAGCCTTTGATACGTTAGATGGCAACGCTGCAGATGAAGAAGTTTTATTGCCAAGTACGGAGAAAATTGCTCCCACTGCGACAACGAGAACGACCATGCCGATGACAAGATTACGAGTTGTGTTATCTGGACCTTGAGGTGACTTGGATGACATTATTTCTATTCTCCCTGTGATGGTGTGCGTATCTGAGATCTATTTTTTTCAAGTGCAAACTTGGTTACAGGGTAGCGAAGAAGATATAAACCTAAAAGTGCTAAGCCTGTGTCACGTAAGATTTCCTCTAAATATCTGGTTTTACTCGGATCGACAGTACCTCCGCCACCGAAGCAGCCACAATCAATTGATAAACCACGAGCCCATGCCTGTGCGATGGCAATAATAAACAAAACCATAATGGCTGAACCAAAAATGGCTGCGTAACGTATTCCCACCCCGATAATTAAAAGTAATCCCGCCCCAATTTCAAGCCACGGCAAAATTATTCCTAGAACGTTTGCTAACCAAATTGGTAAAATTTCATAAGCACGTACGGCCATCATGGATTTATCTGGGGTAAATGCTTTGAGATATCCAGCAACTAAAAGGACGCCACCCAAGATTAGCCGAGCAAGCAAACCAATCCACGGAAGTGCTTTTTTCATCCTCTGCCCTCTCGAACTCCTAGTGCTAATTGCTCAACTAGAGTTCGTACCGCTTTTATTCCCGAATCCAAGGAATCTGCGTTAGTCAAAGCATTAATAAATGCTGAACCAACAATTACTCCGTCTGCGAAAGAGGCAACTTCCTTAGCGTGCTCGCGAGTCGAAACTCCCAGACCTACAGCAACTGGCGTATCGGATACTTTCTTAATTCGATCGACCAAATCTTTAGCCCCAGCAGAAATCCCAGTGCGCGCACCTGTTACCCCCATCAAAGATGCTGCATAAACAAAGCCTGAACATTGCGCGGTTACTTTTTCTAAACGCGCATCTGTTGTACTAGGTGCAACTACAAAAATTGAATTGATTTCAGATGTTGCACAGGCTGATTTCCATTGTTGTGCTTCATCTACCGGCAAATCTGGAGTAATTACACCGGAACCATTATTTGCAGATATTGAAGCCGCAAATTCTTCGACACCATATTTTTCAATTGGGTTCCAGTACGTCATAACCACACTTGGAATTCCGCGACTGGTGGCATGAGCCAGAGCTTCAAAAACTTCTTTAGCTCCAGTGCCAGCATTTAATGAGGTGTTTGCTGCTTCTTGAATAGTTGGACCATCCATCACCGGATCGCTATAGGGAAAACCAATTTCAATTGCATCAACTCCGGCATCTGCAAATGCATCAATGACAGCCTTGCAACCTTCCTGAGTTGGATAGCCAGCAGGAATATAGGCAATAAGTGCTGCTCTATTTTCAGATTGAGTTTTCTTAAATAGTTGGGCAAGCGGTGTTGTCATTACAGCGGAATTCCAAAATATTCTGCAGCCGTTACTACGTCCTTATCTCCGCGGCCTGAGAGATTAATGAGCAACGTCGCGTCTTTGCCTAATTCACGTCCAACTTGGAGCGCGCCTGCAAGTGCGTGTGCTGTTTCTATTGCTGGAATTATTCCTTCAGTTTTGCACAATAAAGAGAATGCATACATTGCTTCGGCATCAGTAATTGCGCGGTATTCAGCACGACCAATGTCGCTTAAGTATGCGTGTTCTGGTCCCACGCCCGGATAATCTAACCCGGCAGAAATTGAATGCGATTCGACGGTTTGACCGTTTTCATCTTGTAATAAATATGAACGTGCGCCGTGCAAGACTCCTGGTGTTCCGCCAGTAATTGTTGCTGCATGCCGTCCGGTTTCTACTCCATCACCACCTGCTTCGAGGCCAATTAAACGAACATCAGTGTCTTTAATGAAGTCATAGAAAATTCCAATTGCATTTGATCCCCCACCAACACAGGCAAGTACGGCATCAGGCAATTTTCCTGTCAGCTCTAGAACTTGTGCACGTGCTTCTTCACCAATAATTTTTTGGAAATCTCGCACCATTGTTGGAAATGGATGAGGACCGGCAACAGTTCCGAAGATGTAATTTGTTGTTTCAACATTTGTTACCCAGTCACGCATAGCTTCGTTAATTGCATCTTTAAGAGTTTTAGACCCTGTTGTCACTGGAACTACTTCTGCACCCAGTAATTTCATTCGCGCAACATTGAGTGATTGGCGCTTTGTATCTTCTTCACCCATGTATACAACACATTCAAGACCCATGAGGGCCGCTGCAGTTGCTGATGCAACGCCATGCTGGCCGGCTCCAG
>WLNM01000011.1 GCA_009699825.1 Actinomycetota bacterium | reverse complement strand
TGCTATCAGAATAATTGAGAGTATAAAATGTCCAGCCACTGGTAATGGATTTAGATTTGTTAAAACAGTGATGCCACCAAGAACTGCTTGTCCGAAAATACCTGCAAACTGTCCTAGTACGAGAAGTCTTAGATCTTTTCGTTTACTAAATAAGACGGCAAGAATTGAAAGAGCACACGCTAGAACGAGTGCAAAAGTGAGTAAACGATTTCCAAATTCAATCCACGATTTAAATCCTTCAATTTGTCCATGAATAGGCGTATATGAATCGCCCGTACATTCGGGCCATGTTGGACAACCCAATCCTGAACCAGTCAGACGCACAACGCCGCCTGTAAGAACTATTCCAGTTTGGAAAATTAGGAGCACCCGAAGAATCGCCACCAACCATTTTTCAGCAAATTCGCTCATAGCCTTAGCCTAGATTGGCAGGGGAGCAAGGTGAGGGTATTTGCGCCTGCGCCTCGAGTGGTAAGAATCATTGATTTAAGACACAATAGTGTTGTGAAATTAGCAGCTCCTGAAGCCCCTACTGATGACGTTCGTACTCGTGACGTTGTAGCTCGTCAGATCCTGGAAAACGGTCCATCAACGGCGGCTGCTCTCTCTGAAAAACTGGGTTTCACTCCGGCAGGAATACGTCGTCACTTGGACGCACTTGTTTTCGAAGGAGTATTAGAAGCGCGTGAACCCCATGTCGCGCTGGTACGCGGTCGTGGCAGACCTTCAAAAGTTTTTGTTATGACTGATAACGGTCGAGAAAAATTTCAACATTCATATGATGATTTAGCAGTTGCAGCTTTGAAATTTATGTCCTCGCAAATAGGAGAACAGAGCATAAAAGCATTTGCAGAGTCGCGCGCCAATGACATCATTAAAAAAGCTGCACCGGCATTAATGAAAAAATCTCACAAGAGCGATGCGCTTGCAATATTTCTTAGCGAACAAGGCTACGCCGCCAGCGTTGAAGTGAAATCCCACGGTGAAGAAATTTGTCAGCATCATTGTCCAATCGCACATGTGGCAGCGGAGTTTCCACAATTATGCGAAGCCGAAACTCGTGCTTTCTCTGAATTGCTCGGAACCCATGTTCAACGATTAGCAACCATTGCTCATGGTGATGGAGTGTGTACGACATTTGTTCCACAGATTGTTGCTTCACCAACTACTAAGAAAGGTCGCTCATGACTATCGCGCATCCAGAACTCGACGGTATTGGCAATTACGAGTACGGCTGGTCGGATAAAAACGAAACCAGCGACAATGCCAAACGCGGTATAAATGAGGACGTTGTCCGAGATATTTCTGCTAAGAAGTCTGAACCACAGTGGATGTTAGATCTGCGTCTTAAAGGATTAGCTCTATTTGAGAAAAAGCCGATGCCAACATGGGGCTCAGATCTTTCAGGAATTTTCTTTGACACGATCAAATACTTTGTGCGTTCTACTGAAAAACAAGCACAAACATGGGAAGACCTACCTGATGATATTAAGAATACTTACGATCGTTTAGGTATTCCAGAAGCAGAAAAACAACGTTTGGTTTCTGGCGTTGCAGCTCAATACGAATCTGAAGTTGTTTATCACTCGATTCGTGAAGATCTTGCAGCACAAGGTGTGATTTTCCTAGATACTGACTCTGGCTTACGTGAGCATCCAGAATTGTTTAAAGAGTATTTCGGAACAGTAATTCCCGTTGGCGATAACAAATTTGCTGCCTTAAATACATCTGTATGGTCTGGTGGTTCATTTATTTATGTCCCTAAAGGCGTACATGTAGAGATACCTTTGCAGGCTTATTTCCGCATCAATACAGAGAATATGGGTCAATTCGAACGCACATTGATCATTGCGGATGAAGATTCATACATCCATTATGTTGAAGGATGTACTGCCCCAATTTATAAATCTGATTCACTTCACTCAGCAGTAGTTGAAATTATTGTTAAAAAGGGTGCGCGAGTTCGTTATACAACAATTCAAAACTGGTCGAATAACGTTTATAATTTGGTTACCAAACGTGCAACGTGTGCTGAAGGTGCAACCATGGAATGGGTCGATGGAAACATCGGTTCGAAAGTAACCATGAAATATCCAGCGATATTCTTGATGGGTCCACATGCAAAGGGAGAGACTCTTTCATTAGCATTTGCAGGAGAAGGACAACACCAGGATTCTGGCGCAAAGATGGTTCATGCTGCGCCATATACATCGTCAACTGTTATTTCCAAATCAGTTGCTCGTGGTGGCGGACGAACTTCTTATAGAGGTTTAGTACAGATTCAAGAGGGTGCACATCACTCAAAGAGCACGGTTAAGTGCGATGCACTTTTGGTTGACACAATTTCTCGTTCTGACACATATCCATATGTTGATGTTCGTGAAGATGATGTTTCCATGGGTCACGAAGCCACAGTTTCAAAAATCAGCGATGATCAATTGTTCTATCTGATGTCACGTGGTCTTACAGAAGATGAAGCCATGGCAATGATTGTTCGTGGATTTATCGAACCTATTGCTCGGGAACTTCCAATGGAGTACGCACTCGAACTAAATCGTTTGATTGAACTTCAAATGGAAGGCGCTGTTGGTTAATGAGTGTTTTAACCACAAATATTTTGGTGCCTCATGGGCGAGAAGAGTCGTGGCGTTTTACTCCACTCAATCGACTTAAAGGCTTACACGATGGTTCTGCAGCAATAGCAGAGCATCGTTCTCTCTCAATGCACTCCGAGGTTACCCCTGGAGTTAGCTTCGAAAGAATTTCGCGTGAGCTTTTGCCTTCATTGAGCACAACTGATGACGCAGTAATGAATAGAGTCAGAGAGTTTTCATTGGATGTTGCAGTGTTGAAAATCGCTGCAAATACTGAAGTTAGTTCTCCTATTCACCTGTCGAGAAAAACTTTTGATCTCAACGCAGCTGAATTCTCTCGTGTTTTAATCCATGTGGGATCGAATGCACGGGCAACAGTGATTCTTGCAAATACAGGGGACACCTTGTTAGCAGAAGAAATCGAATTCAAAGTTGAATCAGGGGCTCACTTAACTTTTGTTACTTTGCAAGAGTGGGACTCAAAAACCGTTCATGTTGGTAAGCACCACGCAATCGTTGATAAAGATGCCATGTTTAAATCCATAACTGTGACTATTGGCGGCTCCGTAGTTCGCTTACTTCCAACAGTTGAATTCACTGGCCCTGGCGCAGACGCTGAATTAATTGGTGTTTATTTTGCAACTGCCGGGCAGTTCTTTGAGCACCGCATTTTTGTTGATCACTGTGTTCCTAATGCTAAATCTAGAGTTAATTTCAAGGGTGCTTTATCTGGAGATAAAGCACACACAGTTTGGATTGGTGATGTTTTCATCCGCGCCAATGCTGAAGGAACCGATACTTACGAACTTAATCGAAACCTATTGCTCACAGACGGTGCTCGGGCCGATTCAGTGCCAAATTTAGAGATCGAAACTGGCGAAATTGTTGGAGCAGGTCACGCAAGCACAACTGGTCGTTTTGATGATGAACAGCTTTTCTATTTAATGTCTCGCGGTATTTCCGTGGAAGACGCTCGACGCTTGGTTGTGCGTGGTTTCTTTGCTGAAATTATCACCGAAATTGCTGATTCAGAGATTCAAGATCGCTTGATGCAGCGTATCGATGATGAACTTGTAAAGGCTGGTGCTTAAGGTGAGCTTAATCAAATTTTCTGAATTGCAAAATCGCAAACCGAAGAAGGTATCGATCAATGGTGAGGATATTTGCCTCACGCGAATAGGCGATGAAGTTTTTGCCATAAACGATACGTGTACGCATTCGGAGGCTTCTTTATCTGAAGGTGATGTTACAGATTTTAAGATTGAATGTTGGCTACACGGCGCTGAATTCGATTTGCGCACTGGTGAAGCTTTAACTCTTCCAGCAAATATTGCAGTGAAAACCTATCCAGTTAGCATCGTCGATGATGTTATAGAAGTTCAATTAACGAATAAATAGTCCCCAAACAAATACGAGAGATAACAGGTCAACCATGAGCACACTAGAGATCCGAAACCTACAAGTTTCTGTTAACACTGAAACCGGTGCTGTAGAGATTTTAAAAGGCGTAGATTTAACGATTAAGTCCGGTGAGACGCACGCAATCATGGGACCGAATGGTTCTGGTAAATCAACTCTCGCTTACTCGATTGCTGGACACCCTAAATACACGATTACAGGTGGTTCGGTAACTCTTGACGGTGCTGATGTTCTAGACATGAGTGTTGATGAAAGAGCAAAAGCTGGTCTGTTCCTTGCCATGCAATATCCCGTAGAAGTTCCAGGTGTTTCTGTTTCAAACTTTCTTCGCACCGCAGCTACAGCGTTGCGTGGTGAAGCACCCAAACTTCGTACATGGGTAACAGAAGTGAAGGACGCCATGGATGCGCTATCGATTGATCCAAGCTTTGCTCAGAGAAATGTAAACGAAGGTTTTTCCGGCGGAGAAAAGAAGCGTCACGAAATCATGCAGCTCGAGTTGCTTAAGCCAAAAATTGCCATCCTCGATGAAACAGACTCAGGCTTAGATGTAGACGCTCTACGAATCGTCTCTGAAGGTGTTAACCGCGCAAAAGATGCTAACAATTTAGGTGTTTTACTCATCACGCACTACACCCGAATTCTTCGTTATATCAAACCGGATTTCGTTCACGTTTTTGCTAACGGCAAAGTTGTTGAAGCAGGCGGCCCAGAGTTGGCCGACAAACTTGAAGCTCAGGGGTATGCCGAATACGTCGGTAGCTAATTCTCCTTATGTCACTTGATGTCGAACGGATTCGTAAAGATTTTCCAATCTTTACTCGCACGATTCGCGATGGCAAAAAACTTATCTACTTAGATAGTGGAGCCACAAGTCAAAAACCACAAGTGGTTATTGATGCTGAAATTGATTTCTATAAATTGCATAATGCGGCAGCGCACCGCGGTGCTCATCAATTAGCAGAAGAAGCTACCGAGCTCTTTGAAGCAGCCCGCGAAACTGTGGCTGCATTTCTTGGAGCCGATTCTCAAGAGATTGTTTTTACCAAAGGCGCTACAGAATCTCTCAATCTCTTAGCTTATGCATTTACCAATGCTGAACCGGGCAGTCGTTTCGCTATTGGTCCAGAACACACGATTGTTGTCTCCGAGATGGAGCATCATGCCAATTTGATTCCTTGGCAGCAATTAGCAAAGCGCAGTGGCGCAGCACTTAAATGGTTTAGCGTCACACCCGATGGACGATTGGATGAGTCAAATATTGATTCTTTGATCACGGAGAAAACAAAGATTGTAGCTATTACCCAGCAATCAAATGTTCTAGGAACAATTGTTAATCTTGATCAAATAATTAAGAAAGCTCACGCAGTGGGTGCAGTAGTTATTGTTGATGCTTGTCAGTCGGTTCCCCACGTAGCAGTTAATGCGCGCAAACTTGGGGCAGATTTCTTAACATTTTCTGGTCACAAGGCTTTAGGTCCGACGGGTGTTGGAGTTTTGTGGGGATCCTATGAATTACTTAATGAGCTTCCTCCATTCTTATTTGGTGGATCAATGATTGAGAATGTAACGATGACTGATGCAACATGGGCTCAGGCACCAAAAAAGTTTGAAGCAGGTGTTCCAAACATGGCCCAAGTTGTTGGACTAGGTGCTGCTCTAAAGTATCTCCAAAATATTGGAATGGATGCCATTCACAAGCATGAGGAAGAATTAACTTCTTACTTGTTAACCGAACTTGGAAAAATTGAAGGTATTGCAATTGTGGGGCCTTTGGATAGTTCAATGCGTGGAGGAATAGTTTCTTTCACAGTTGAAGGTATTCACCCGCATGATCTTGGTCAGTACTTAGATAGTCTCGGCATTGCGGTGAGAACCGGTCATCATTGTGCGTGGCCGCTCACAAGAGCACTTGGTGTTCCCGCCACAACCAGAGCATCAATGTATTTGTACAACGATTTTTCAGATTTGGATGCTTTAGTTGGGGGCGTAAAAGATGCCAAGAAATATTTCGGTCAATGATGCAACTAGATAATCTGTATCAAGAAGTAATTTTGGATCATTATAAACATCCAGAGAATAAAGGCCTATCTACAACCTTTGACGCGCAAGTTCATCACATCAATCCAAGTTGCGGGGATGAAATCACACTCAATATCTCGTTAGAAGGCCCTGTAGTAAAAGCAATTTCATGGGATGGTGTTGGATGTTCAATTTCACAAGCCAGCGTATCGATCATGAGCGGTCTAATGATTGGTAAAGATTTGTCAGCAGCGCAACTTATATTTGATAACTTTGTTCAGCTGATGCAAAGCAAAGGAAGCGGAAAACCAGATGAAACGATTCTGGAAGACGCGGTTTCACTTACGGGCGTGTCTCAATATCCCGCTCGAATTAAATGCGCGTTATTAGGCTGGATGGCTTTTAAAGATGCGTCAGTACAAGCTCAGAAAAAGAACTAAACTAAACTCCATCGAGAAGGGTCTGTAACAATGACAACGAGTGTTGATGATGTAACTGAAGCGATGAAGGATGTCGTAGACCCTGAATTGGGAATAAATGTTGTTGATTTAGGTTTAATTTACGACATCATGGTTGATGAATCCAATATAGCGGTTCTCAACATGACTCTTACGTCCGCTGCATGCCCACTACAAGATGTCATTGAAGATCAAACCAGACAAGCTCTTGCTGGTATGACAAATGATGTCAAAATTAATTGGGTGTGGATGCCGCCATGGGGCCCAGATAAAATTACAGATGATGGCCGCGAACAGCTCAGGGCATTGGGCTTTACGGTTTAAGTAATGTCAGTTCAAGCAGTGTGGTCCGCTCATCGGACAATGACTGCTGACCCATCGGTTAAAAATCAAAAACTTAAACCCGGAACCGTTCGGCGCATCTTCGAATTCGCACAACCGTATCGGCTATACCTTTCGATATTTTTAATTACCGTTGTTATCGATGCTTTTCTAGTTATCGCAACTCCGCTTTTACTGCGTCAATTGATTGATGATGGCGTAATACCGAAGAATGCAGACCTAATTACCCGACTAGCTTTCATCGTTGGCTTGCTAGCTATAGCAGATGCGCTGATGAGCATTATTGGTCGTTGGTTTTCGGCGCGGATCGGTGAAGGCCTTATTTATGATTTACGTTCACAGGTTTTTGCTCATGTTCAAAAGCAGTCAATCGCTTTTTTCACAAGAACTCAGACTGGCGCACTGATATCAAGAATTAATTCAGATGTAATAGGAGCCCAGCAAGCCTTCACATCCTCGTTATCAGGGGTCCTCAGTAATGTTGTTAGTCTAATTCTGGTCACAGCCACAATGCTCTTTCTTTCTTGGCAAATAACAGTTGTTTCTCTGTTGCTTTTACCCTTGTTCTTAATACCAACGAAATGGGTAGGCCGTAAACTGCAATCGCTTACGAGAGATTCATTTAATCTAAATGCAGCAATGTCATCAACAATGACTGAACGATTTAATGTTTCGGGTGCAATGCTTGTAGCGCTCTACGGACAAGCACAAAAAGAAAATGATTTTTTTCGATCCAGAGCAAAACGGGTCGCTGATATCGGAATTAGTATGGCGATGTTAAACAGAGTATTTTTCATTGCTCTTACAAGTGTTGCAGCTGTTGCAACAGCTTTTGCTTACGGAATTGGTGGCCATTTAGCGCTGAATGGAACGGTGACGGTTGGAACGTTACTCGCAATCACTGCTTTACTAGCCCGTCTTTACGGACCATTGACGGCTCTGTCTAACGTGCGAATCGATGTTATGACTGCCCTTGTCTCTTTCGAAAGGGTATTTGAAGTGTTGGATTTAAAACCAATGGTTTCCAATAGCGATGATGCAAAAACTATGACGAGCAAAGTACCGTCAATAGAATTTAGAAACGTAGTGTTTTCTTATCCTCGTCCTGATCAAATATCTCTTGCATCCCTCGAATCTGCCGCCAAAGAAGAAGTAATTCAAAGTGGCGAGATTCTAAAAAATATTTCTTTTGAGGTGAAAGCAGGTACATTCACAGCGATTGTGGGTCCATCGGGTGCTGGTAAAACAACAATCAGTGCGTTAGTGCCGAGACTCTATGACGTAACTTCGGGTTCTATTGCGATAGATGCAATCGATGTTAGAGATTTAACGTTGGAATCACTTCGTTCAAATATTGGCGTAGTAACTCAAGACGCCCACCTTTTTCATGACAGCATTGCAGCAAATTTAAGATATGCAAAAGATGATGCAACGGAAGAGGAAATGGAAAATGCTTGTCGTGCTGCCCAAATTTGGGATTTGATTGAATCCTTGCCGAATCGATTCGAAACTCTCGTGGGCGAACGTGGTCATAGGTTATCCGGGGGAGAGAAACAACGATTGGCAATTGCTCGGCTATTACTTAAATCTCCATCTGTCGTCATTCTTGATGAAGCCACTGCGCATTTGGACTCAGAAAATGAAGCGCTTGTTCAGCAAGCTTTAAAGTCAGCCTTAAAAAATCGCACAAGTATTGTTATTGCCCATCGACTCAGTACGATAAAAGAGGCAGATCAAATTATCGTACTTGAACAGGGCATTATTGTTGAACGTGGCAAGCATGATGATTTAATAAATACTGGCGGACTCTATTCCGAGCTCTATGCAAGACAAGATTTAGGGGTTCTTTCGAATGAGTCGTCTTCCATAAATAACTAGCCCAGCGAAAAATATCCATTGCAATGCATACGCCATATGTGGACCATCGCTAAGTTCCGGTAATTCCACCGGTACATCTGGATTCATTCGTTGATCTGATGAAGAGATTAAATCGACATAAAAATCTTCCGTTTGTACACCATTTTGAGCATTTAATTGAGAGATTAGATTCTTATTGGGTCCCTGAGACACGGCGAAGAATTTACCTTGGGGTAGGGAAGAATCTAAACGCAGACGACCATTGATTGTTACTCCATTTTCATAAGTTTTCTGGAAATTTGGAGAAACTGTTGCATCCGATCCGGCTTGAATCCACCCACGATCTACCCAGATTTTTTTCTCACCAATCATAAAAAGTGTTAATTGTTCAAAACCATAAACTCCGTCGTGATACCGATTTCGGAGCAATATCTCATTGTCTGAGTCAAAAGAACCTTTGACAATGATTTCTCTCCATTCGAAAGAGGGAAGATTTCCATCTAGATCTTGGATTTCTATTGGGGTTAATTGCGATTGTTCTTTGATCATATTGTTTCGAGAGTGACGGTCGACTCCACGGTGATATTGCCATTGTGCAGCCCATATACAAAGTACTACCAAAGCTAAAGCTATAAGGGTTTTTAGAACTGCATACCGTTCTTTAGACACGGCTTAATCTTAACTTCATTCTAGGAGAGAGATTTAGGTTTCTTTTTTAAGATTGCGGTACCAGGAAGAATTGTTTCCCGACCAGCATTTGCGACGACCACAGCGATATAGGGAAGAAAAACCGCTCCTACTAAGGCAATCCAGCGAAATGGGCTAGGTAGAACTACAGTCAATATAAAACAAGCAGTACGAACCATCATTGAGATGAAATATCTACGTTGGCGTCCGGGTTGATCAGAACTCAAAGATTTTTGGGCACTAGTTATGTCGTAGATGTCTTCATCTTTAGCCATGCGCTGATTCTAGGCTAGTCAAAGACACGATGCTCGATGAAATTCACTTTACGCGATAGTAGCCAGTAGATTTGCAGTATGTCCGCTAAGCCAATCGCCTTCGTTACCGGCGGAAATCGTGGCATCGGTTTAGCTATCGCTCATTCTTTGTCAGAAGATGGTTTTCACGTCGTTATCAGTTCACGTTCAGGGGCTGTAGTTGCTGGTTTTGATTGTGTGTCTGTGGATGTAACGTCTACGAACAGTGTTGATGAGGCGTTCAATCACATCGAAAATACATGGGGTATTCCGGAAGTTCTTATCTGCAATGCGGGTATAACTAAAGATTCTCTCGTGATGCGAATGTCTGATCAAGATTTTGAAGATGTTATTAACGCCAATCTTACAGGGGCATTTCGAATTGCGAAGAGAGCAACCAAAGGATTACTTAAGATCAAAAAAGGACGCCTGATTTTTATTGGTTCTGTGGTTGGATTGCTTGGCTCACCGGGTCAAGTTAATTACGCAGCAAGTAAATCGGGCTTAATTGGCATGGCTCGTTCATTCGCTCGAGAACTAGGAAGTCGTGGAATTACTGCCAATGTTATTTCTCCAGGATTTGTAGAAACTGATATGACTGCTGCCCTAGAGGATAAACGTCGACAAGAGATTGCTGGGTCAATTCCTTTGGGACGTTTCTCAGATGTTAAGGAAATCGCTGATGTTGTTTCATTTATTGCATCAGAAAAAGCTGGTTATATAACCGGAGCCGTAATACCTGTCGACGGCGGATTAGGAATGGGACATTAAATGGGTTTGCTTCAAGGAAAAAATATTTTAGTAACTGGCGTTCTAACCGATGCGTCAATTGCATTTCACATTGCCAGATTGGCACAAGAAGAAGGTGCCACCGTTTTGTTATCTTCTTATGGTCGTGTATTGAGTTTGACCACACGAATCGCTGCTCGCTTACCTAATCCAGCTCCTGTAATTGAATTAGATGTCACTAACCAAGCAGATTTACTTTCTTTACAAGATCGGGTTCGTGAACATGTTCCACATCTCGATGGCGTTGTTCATTCAATTGGATTTGCTCCAGAAGCGGCGCTAGGTGGCAATTTTCTCAATACAACATGGGATGACGTCGCAACGGCAATGCACGTATCGGCATATTCATTGAAAGCGCTTTCGATGGCTTGCGTGCCATTATTTATGGAGAGTGCATCCATTGTTGGTTTAGATTTTGACGCAACAGTTGCATGGCCAAAATACGATTGGATGGGAGTTGCAAAAGCGGCTTTGGAATCAACTTCTCGTTATCTAGCGCGCGACTTAGGTCCAAAAAATATACGAGTTAATCTCATTGCCGCAGGACCAATTCGTACTATGGCGGCGAAATCCATTCCAGGTTTCGACGAATTTGAAAAAGTTTGGAATGAACGATCCCCACTTCATTGGGATGTCGGCGATCCTGTGCCTGCTGCGCAAGGATCTGTAGCACTGCTTTCAGATTGGTTTCCAAAGACAACTGGAGAGATCATTCATGTCGACGGTGGCGTCCACGCGATGGGTGCCTGAGCGTAAATTTCCTCTTTAACCGCTTCTCGGGTAATCTTTGCCCCAGACCAGTGACTGCATAGTTACTGCAAGAGGAGTACCGCTCCCACCTCCATCGCTACGGCGGGTTGGTTTGTCAGGGTTAAGAATTGGTTAATTCCAATTCTCCTGCGGTGTTTTTCTTGTAGCGCTTGCAACACACAAAGCGTACGAACCGCGATTAACCAAAGGAGCACAAATCAGCACTGAACCGCGCATTAATGATCGAATTCGCACACCTCAGATTCGACTCATCGGTTACACCGGTGATCAAGTTGGAGTTGTAGATATCGATACCGCGTTGAAGATGGCAGATGAAGTTGGTCTTGACCTAGTTGAGATCGCACCCGATGCCAACCCTCCCGTTTGTAAAATTATGGATTTCGGAAAATACAAGTACGAGATTGCACAGAAAGCTCGGGAAGCGCGACAGAACCAGACCCACATTGTGGTGAAGGAAGTGCGTATGCGACCAAAGATTGAAAATCACGATTACGAGACAAAGCGTGCTCACATCGAGAAATTCCTCAAAGGTGGCGACAAGGTAAAGGTGACGATGCAGTTCCGTGGAAGAGAGCAGACGAGACCAGAACTTGGTTTCAAACTCTTGCAACGTCTTGCAGAAGATGTCGCATTGTTTGCATTTGTGGAGTTCGCCCCAAAGCAAGAGGGACGAAATATGACAATGGTATTAGGACCGACGAAGAAGAAGACAGAAGCAGTAGCAGAACAACGTGCAGCACGAAAGGCTAAAGAACTAGCCGCTGCTAAAGAAGAAGTTTAAATAGAAACCGAACTAGGGAGAGCACAATGCCAAAGATGAAAACGCACAGTGGAGCGAAGAAGACGTTTCGCATCACAGGAACCGGAAAAGTTATGCACGAACGTGCAGGCAAGCGCCACCTCCTCGAACATAAGTCTTCACGTGTAACACGTCGTTTGAGCACTGAATCAGCAGCGAAGCCGTCAACTACATTTACAGCCAAGCGCATGCTTGGTCTTAAGTAAGGAGCGTGAATTAAATGGCTAGAGTAAAACGTGGAGTTCACGCAGCAAAGAAACGTCGTACAACTCTTGAGCGCGCAAGCGGTTACCGCGGACAACGTTCTCGTCTTTTCACAAAGGCGAAAGAACAAGTTACGCACTCGATGGTTTATGCATTTAATGACCGTAAAGATAAGAAAGGCGATTTCCGTCAGCTATGGATTCAGCGAATCAATGCTGCAAGTCGTGAAAATGGCCTTACCTACAACCGTCTGATCCAAGGATTAAAGAGCGCTGGCGTTGAGATTGATCGCCGCATTCTTTCGGATTTAGCAACGAATGATCCTGCTACGTTCAAAGCACTTGTTGATGTGGCTCGTAAGAGTCTTACATCTGCTTAATCATTGCTTATGATTAAGAGCCTTAATTCCCCGCACGTTGGGCGAGTTAAGGCTCTTATCAGTTCTAGAGGTTCGAAAGAACGCGGTGATTCTGGGTTATTTATTGCAGAAGGTATTCAATGTATTAAAGAAGCTATGCAATCTGAATATGGTCCAGAATTACAAACGATTTTCTGTACAAATTCTGCACTTGAGAAATACGCAGATGTCATAAATCAAGCTACGTGTGAAGTCCTAAGTATTTCCGATGATGTTTCAAGGGCAATGTCAGACACTGTCACCCCGCAGGGATTAGTTGCAATTTGCAAAATCCCGAAGTCCGAATTTCCGGTGATCTCAAATTCTTCTAGCAAATTTGTGTACCTCAGTGAAATTCAGGATCCTGGAAATGCTGGCACCATTATCCGATCGGCGGATGCATTTGGATTTGATGCAGTTCTGATTTCACCAAATAGCGTTGATATTTATTCACCAAAGGTAGTAAGAAGCACTGCTGGTTCTTTGTGGCACATACCGGTTTTCCAAGGCGTTACCCTAAATGAAATTATTGATTGGGATTGCCAATTCATCGCATTGGATGCAAACGCAGAAATGCCAATTTCAGAGGTGCGTGCAGATCGATCCGTCGTTGCGATTTTTGGTAATGAAGCAAGGGGATTGAATACTTCGCAAGGTATTTTTGGTTCCAAGGATTCAATAGTTCCCGTGAAAATTCCTATGCAGGGTAATGCCGAAAGCCTTAATCTTTCTGCGGCGGCAAGCATTGTTATGTATCAATTGGCTAATATCCCGACTTCCTAAAGTGCCAGGCATTAGACTTTCGCCCATGAATGCGCAAGAGATTCAAGGGTGGGTAGATGCGGCTCAAGCGGCTTTTGATTCAGCCACAAATCTTGATGAACTTAAAAGCGCGCGGTTACTTCACTCCGGTGATAAATCATCAATCGCTGGTGCCTCTCGAAATTTAGGCTCCTTATCTCCGGATGAAAAAGCTTCGTATGGAAAAATTATTGGAGATGCTAAGTCCGCTATTACGGAATCTTTATCTGTAGCCACCAAACGTTTAGAAAATGAACGTGATGAAAAAATGCTCGCCGAGGAAGTAGTTGATATAACTTTGCCTGTTCGCAGGTTTCATCGGGGAGGACTGCATCCAATAAGTATTATTAAAAATGACATTGCTGATTTTTTCGTTGAACAAGGCTATTTCATCGAAGAAGGACCTGAATTAGAATCGGGTTGGCTCAATTTTGATGCTTTAAATATTCCAGCAGATCATCCAGCTCGAACTATGCAAGATACATTCTTCATCGAGCCTCTTGAATCTGGAATGGTTCTACGAACTCATACATCACCAGTGCAGATCAGAACAATGCTTACTAAAGAACCCCCTATTTACGTTATCTGTCCGGGTCGCACTTTTAGAGCAGATGAATTAGATGCCACACATAGCCCTGTGTTTCATCAAGTTGAAGGTCTTGTGATTGACCGCGGAATCAATATGTCTCACCTGAAAGGCACCTTAGATAATTTTGCTAGATACATGTTTGGTCCGGATGTAACAACCAGGCTGCGACCATCTTTTTTCCCATTCACTGAACCAAGTGCCGAAGTTGATGTTTTCTTCAATGGGAGATGGATTGAGTGGGGCGGCTGCGGCATGGTTAATCCGCGCGTCTTAAAAACATGTGGAATTGATACCGATGAATTCAGTGGTTTCGCTTTTGGTATGGGACTCGAGCGCACTCTCATGGTTCGACATGGAATTACCGATATGCATGACATCGTCGAAGGTGATTTGAGATTTACTCGCCAATTTGGAGTTGGTTTGTAATGCGCGCACCCTTGTCATGGATAAAGGATTTTGTTGAAATTCCATCTTCTCTTTCTGTTGAAGAAATAGGCAAAGGTTTAGTCCGTGTTGGATTTGAGGTTGAAGAAATTATCTATCAAGGGTCAGACATCAAGGGCCCACTTTCTTTTGCGGAAGTTCTTTCAATTGAAGAAATAACTGAGTTTAAAAAACCTATTCGATACGTGGGTCTTGATTGTGGTGAGAAACAAACACGTTACGTAATTTGCGGTGCTATCAACTTTGCTGTCGGCGATATTGTGTTGGCAGCGTTACCGGGTGCTGTTCTACCAGGAGATTTTGCAATAGCGGCTCGTGAAACTTACGGAAAAACTTCCAATGGAATGATTTGTTCCTCTAGAGAGCTGGGACTAAGTGATGATCATGCTGGAATTATGGTTTTCCGCAAGGACCAAGTTTCAATCACAGATGATGTTAGAGAGAAACTTGCATTTGAGGATGTAATTTTTGATATTGCCGTTAATCCCGATCGTGGTTATGCATTGAGCATCAGGGGAGTCGCTCGCGAAATTGCGGGAGCTTTTGATCTGAAATTTGTAGATCCGGTTGAGCAATTACGTGGAGTAAATTTCGAAAATACGGGCAAGGGTGTTCAACCAAAAATTGAAGATAAGGACACAGCATCAATTTTCTACCTTCGCACCATGTCACATTTTGATTCCAAAGCAGCAACGCCTTTATGGATGCGTCGTCGTATTGAAAAGATGGGAATGCGTTCGATTTCTCTTGTTGTAGATATTACAAATTATGTAATGCTCGAATTAGGTCAGCCTCTACATGCTTTTGATCGCGAGAAAATAAAAGGCAATCTGGTAATCAAGCGTTCTGGTAAAGTTGAAAAATTCATAACACTTGACGGTCAGGAACGCATTCTTGATCCCTTAGATCTAATGGTTAGCGATGATGAGAAAGCGCTTGCCTTGGCAGGCACTATGGGTGGCTTATTCTCAGAGATAACCGAATCTACGAAGGAAATCGCACTCGAAGCGGTTCGCTTCAATCCAGAATCTATTGCTCAAAATTCACGGCGACATAAATTGTCTTCAGAAGCATCGCGTAGATTAGAGCGTGGTGTCGATCCATCATTAGCTGAGTTTGCATCAGCGCGATTTGTGCAATTGCTGACGCAACATAGTTCAGCCAAGCATGTTGAAACTGCAAGCACAGGCGAAGCAAAATATCCACCCGTTTTCGAAATTGATCCTGCACAGATTTCACGGATACTAGGATTTGAAGTGTCTAATACTCGGATTATAAATGCCCTTCGAACCATTGGCTGTGATGTTGATGAGAAGAAATGGTTAATTGATCCACCTTCCTGGCGCCCGGATTTAACAAATATTTCTGACATTGCCGAAGAAGTAGCACGCATTATTGGATACGACAGCATTCCTTCAATTTTACCTAACCGACCTATTCATGCGTCACTTACAGCGAAACAAAAACGTAGGCGGGTCATTTCGCAATTCTTAGCAAATCGTGGTTTCGCCGAAGTTCTTACTTTCCCATTTACAAACCAAAAAATGATTGATGACATGGGTTTTCTTGGACCGCGAGCAAGTACGTACGCACTGGCAAATCCTATGTCAGAAGAAAATCCACTTCTTCGCGTTCATTTGGTTCCTGGATTAATTGAAGTTGCGCAGCGAAATATAAATCGTGGAGCTCAAGATTTTGCGATTTTTGAGATGGGCTCAATATTTAGAGGTTCACAAAAATTGGGACCTGGGATTAGCCCTGAGACATCTAGTCGTCCTAGTGCAGATATTATTTCGAGCATATTTGCTTCTGTTCCATCACAGACAGAGATGGTTGCTGGTTTATTGGTAGGTAAAAAGGAATTAGAGAATTGGCAAGGTAAGGCTGATCCGTATACGTGGAAAGATGCTATTGCTACTGCTCAAGAGATATTAGAGTTGTGTCACTTAGATTTTGAAATTAGAAGGTCCGATCTGGCTCCTTGGCACCCTGGACGTTGCGCCGAATTAGTTGTAGACGGGACAGTGGTTGTGCATGCGGGTGAGGTTCACCCGCGAATACTTTCTCAATACAATTTGCCACCTCGATCTAGCGCTTTTGCCATCAACTTAGGACTTCTACCTGATGCTCCATTGGTGCGCCCGTTAAGAGTTGGTGTTATGCCTGCAGCAACTCAAGACGTTGCACTCATTGTGGATGCCAGTGTGAATGCTCAAGATGTAGCGGATGCATTAAAAGAGGGCGCTGGAGCTTTGCTCGAGTCAATCTCATTATTCGATAGATACGACAAGATCGGTGAAGGGAAAATTTCTTTAGCTTTCACACTTACTTTTAGGGCGCAGGATCGAACATTAACCGGTGAAGAGGTTTCAGCAATGAGAGAAGCAGCAACCAATCTAGCTGCCAAGCGTTGTGGGGCTGTAGTACGTACCGCATAATTATGCATATATTTGCATAATTACCCATATCCTTATAGCCTTCTTGCATGAAAACTGCCGTCATAGGTGCCAGCGGATACGCGGGAGGCGAACTCCTTCGCTTGCTCTCGACGCATCCGCATTTGCAAGTGACTCAAGTAACCGCTCATAGCAATGCTGGAGAGTTAATCACAAGCATTCATCCTCATCTCACAACGCATAATGGTGAAAGATTCTTAAGTATTGATTCACTCAAATTTGAAGATATCGAAGTTGCGTTCATGGCTCTGCCACACGGACAATCAGCGGGGATTGTTGAGAAGTTCTCGAAAAATACAAAGATCGTGGATCTGGGTGCGGACTTTAGATTAACTGATGCTGCACAATGGTCAAAATATTATGATGGAATACACGCAGGAGCTTGGACTTATGGATTACCTGAAATACCTGGCAACAGAGCGAAAATATCGGAATCATCACAGATCGCAAATCCTGGTTGCTATGCAACGTCAATTATTACCGGAGTTCTACCTGCGTTAGATGTTATTGATTCTTCAGACATTGTTGTTGTAGCTGCATCCGGAACAACAGGGGCGGGTCGAAATGCGAAGATCTCCCTGATTGCAAGTGAAGTTATGGGTTCGTTAACTTCCTATAAATTCGGTGGCGTTCATCAACACACTCCAGAAGTTGAACAAGCTTTAAGTCAGGCGTCAGGTAAGGAAGTGAAAATTTCGTTCACCCCAATTTTGGCGCCAATG
>WLNM01000109.1 GCA_009699825.1 Actinomycetota bacterium | reverse complement strand
CCAGCAATTCTGACTCCAACTTTGAAATCTGGATCAGTTGCCAACAGAACTAGGGCTGAATTGGCATAAGAAAATTGAACAACACCGACTAGTCCTTCACCTGATATGACAGTCATATTTTGACGAACGCCAGAAGAAGTTCCGACATCGATAGTGATTGTTTGAGAAAAACTGACACTCGCACCTTGTGAAATTACCCGAGCTGCTATGACTTTATAACTCGCTTTCCCGGCGAGATCCAAAACCGATTTCAGTTGATTTAGTTCTGCATCGGCATTCTTGCGTTCTAGGATTCTTGTGCGCAATTTTGCATTATCTGACTTTAATTTCTCAATTTGATTACGAGTACGACCAAGGTGCGTAACATCGCTTATAAAATTACGGAAAGGTGACAAAACTGTAGTACCAGCTTTTTGAAAAGGGGCCAGGACGTTTTGAGTGCCACTTCGCACTCCATCAAGCATTTTTACCCCACGCAGATCAAGGGTGATCAATAACAAAGATGTCACGATAAGAATAATGAGTAAGAGGCGAGTGCGTCCTTCGCCGCCATTACGCATTGCGCTAATTACCTATCGACGAGGCTCAGAGATTAAAACCTTTTCAAGGGCTTCAAACTCTTCAATACATTTTCCGGAACCTTCTACGACTGCATCGAGCGGACGCTCTGCAACGTGAATTGGCATTCCAGTTTCTTTGCGAAGGCGCTCATCCAAACCCTTAAGCAGCGCTCCTCCACCTGTTAGAACAATTCCGCGATCCATAAGATCACTTGCTAATTCGGGTGGACACTTATCAAGCGTGCTCTTTACTGCGTTAATAATTGCATTTACTGGTTCTTCTAGTGCTTTGCGAATTTCTGCAGCTGAGACAACGATTGTCTTTGGCAGTCCTGTTGCAAGGTCTCGACCGCGAATTTCTGCATCATTTTCACCTGGAAGTGGGTACGCAGAACCGATTGCCATCTTAATTTCTTCTGCTGTTCGCTCACCAAGTAGTAATGAAAATTCGCGTTTGACCCAGTTAATAATTGATTGATCGAGTTCGTCCCCGCCTACGCGAATCGAAAGCGATGTAACAATTCCACCAAGTGAAATAACTGCAACTTCTGTTGTTCCGCCGCCAATATCTACGACCATGTTTCCTGTTGGTTCGTGGATTGGAAGACCTGCACCGATTGCAGCAGCCATTGGCTCTTCGATGATGTAAACCTTGCGCGCTCCTGCTGCATAGCCAGCATCCTTAACTGCGCGCTGTTCTACACCTGTAATACCTGATGGAACACACACAACGATACGAGGCTTTGCTAAATAACGACGACGATGAACTTTTTGAATGAAGTAACGCAACATACGCTCTGTTGTATCGAAATCTGCAATCACGCCATCTTTGAGTGGGCGAATAGCCACGATGTTGCCTGGTGTGCGACCAATCATCTTCTTGGCTTCAAGACCAACAGCTAAAATTCCACCTGTGTCTTGGTTTACAGCAACGACACTTGGCTCGTTGAGAACAATGCCGCGACCGCGCACATATACCAATGTGTTCGCAGTTCCTAGATCCACAGCCATATCTCGGCCGATGAATGAGAGTTTGTTACCCATTTATTTCCCCTCAAAGAAAATAGCTATTTCACGAGCTGCTGATTCAGGTGAATCAGAACCGTGAACAATATTCTGTACAACTTTTGTTCCTTGATCGCGTGCTAAGTCTCCACGAATTGTTCCAGGAGCCGCAACCGTTGGATCAGTTGCACCCGCAAGCGAACGAAATCCTTCAATCACGCGATTACCTTCGGCGACCATCGCAACAATTGGACCCGATGCCATGAACTCTAAGAGTGGTTCGTAAAAAGGTTTTCCATTGTGCTCTGCATAATGTTTTTCAAGAAGCGCACGATCTGCATTCAACATGCGAAGTGCGGTAACTGAATAACCTTTTTTCTCAACTCTAGAAATTACTTCTCCAACAAGACCACGGCGTACACCATCTGGCTTGATTAGGATTAAGGTTTTCTCGGAACTCACGCGCCTAGTCTATTAGGCATTTGGAGGGGCCGCTGCCAGCAGGGCTGCGCGGGCGGCTTCGCCCTTTTTGCCCACACGAATAGCCGCAATCCATAACCCCAAGAAAATCGCCCCGACGAGAAACATTGATGTGACGATGAATCCATAGGCAAGAAGTGCGATTTGTAAAACCCAACCAAGAATCCAGCCAAACTTCTTCTTTAGTAAACCTGGGGCAAGCAAACATAAAATGGCAATAACGCCACCAACAATTAACGCAGGTGATGAGTGATCCTTCATTGCAAGTAATAATGCAAAACCCATCACAAAAGACTCCATGACAAGAACTGACGAAGCCAACATGCGCATAGTTAAATCCTAATCTTCTTTTGAAAATAATCTACGCAGAATTGAACGAGCTTCACCAACGGTGACTACTGATCCAGTCACAACAATTCCGACACTGTCATCACTGAGTGGGCGTTTGGCATCATCGATTGCCCGCTTAAGAGCACCTTCTAAAGTATCTTGGCTAAAGACTCTGTCGGCTCCAAAAACTTTCATGGCAAGTGACTCTAAATCTGTGACGGGCATCGCTCGCGGCGATGAACTGGCCGTAACAATTATCGAATTAAGAACTGGTTCGAGGGATTCAAGAATTCCACGTGCATCTTTATCGCCAAAAATACCAAAAACTCCAATGATGTCATCAAAGGTAAATTCTGAAGCCAATGTTTGTGCAAGCGCTTGGGCGCCATGCGGGTTGTGTGCTGCATCTAAAATAACAGTGGGATCGCGATGAACAACTTCACATCTGCCTGGTGATTTCACATTAGCAAAACCTGCTCGAACGGCATCTGCATCCAGTGCTTGATCACCAAAAAATGCTTCCACTGCCGCCAAAGCTGATGCAGCATTTGTTGCTTGATGTCGACCATGTAACGGTAAGAAAATCTCATCATACTTTTCATTTAATCCATTGATAGAAATCAGCTGACCACCGACTGCAATCGCGCGAGAATCAAGAGAATACTCAATTCCTTCGCGGGCAATATCGGCTTCAACCTCTGCTGCTCGACGTAGTAACTCTTTGGCAGATTCTGGCTTCTGTTCTGCCATCACGATGTATCCGCCAGCTTTAATAATTCCAGCTTTTGTTTGAGCAATTTCTGTCAGTGTGTTTCCAAGATATTCCATATGGTCCAAACCAATGGGCATGATCACAGAAACATCGGCATCAATAACATTCGTTGCATCCCATTGTCCGCCCATGCCAACTTCAATGATTCCAATGTCTACGGGATGTTCGGCGAATGCAACAAATGCCATTGCAGTTATGGCTTCAAAGAAAGAGATTGGGTTTTCGTTTTTTGAATCCATTAAATCTAGATATGGAGCAATGTCGTTATAAGCGAATATTGCAGCCTTTGGATCAATAGATGCACCGTTGATGCTGATTCTTTCTAAGTAACTCTCTAAGTGCGGACTGGTGAAACGACCAGTCCGTAATCCCATTTCAAATAAGAGTGAGTCGATCATTCGAGAAGTTGTAGTTTTCCCGTTAGTGCCACCGATATGAATAGTTGGATACGTCAGTTGTGGTGATCCCAGCAAGTCTGTCAGTGCTGAAATTCGATCAAGTGTGGGTGAGATTCGAGTTTCTGGCCATCGCGCTAGCAGTGCTTGTTCTATCGCATCTACGCGGGCGTTATCGTCTGCGCTCATTAACTATTTAGCCGGCATTG
>WLNM01000108.1 GCA_009699825.1 Actinomycetota bacterium | reverse complement strand
TCGCGTAATTCGTGCTTATCGGCCATGCGAGAAGTCTAATCTAGATTTGTATAACTAAATCTGCGGGAACGCCTGTCGCTGCGCTCACGCGTAACTCCTTACGCACCCCCGGTGCAAGAACTACGAGAGTCCATGTACCTGGGGCTGCGAAGAAACGAAATTGTCCATCGGTATTAGTTGGAACTTCTGCAGTGAATTCACCGTGGCTATCTAACAAACGTATATGTGCGTTAGCCACTGGTGCGCCATTTGGCACACCATCATCGTTTCCATCTCGCAAAACGACGCCTTGGATAACACTCTGTTTTGTTAGATCGATTCCATCAAGTGATGGACCACCTGGTGTTGCACCGCATGTTTTCAACTAAGCACCAACAGCTACTGGAACTCCGACTAATGAACCGTATTCAGTCCATGAACCGTCGTAATTCTTTACATTATTTACTCCGAGCAACTCATGTAAAACAAACCATGAGAATGCAGAGCGCTCACCGATACGGCAGTACGCGATTGTGTCTTTTGCAAGATCAACGCCAGCGCCTTCGTAGATTGATTTTAGTTCTGCCTCTGATTTAAATGTTCCATCTTCATTTGCAGCCTTTGACCATGGAATGTTCTTAGCTGTTGGAATATGTCCCTTAATTTGTCCGCCTTCTTGTGGAAGGTGCGCAGGGGCAGCGAGTTCGCCTGAAAACTCTGCAGGAGAACGAACATCAACAATATTAAGTGTTCCGATTGCTGCAATTACTTCATCGCGGAATGCACGAATTGAGTTATCGCGCTCCTTTGCAACGTAGCGAGTAGCAGCGCGCACAGGAACTTCTTTTACCAATGGAAGCGCTTTTAGTTCCCAGAGCTTGCGTCCACCATCGATTAAGCGAACATCTTGGTGACCATAAATCTTGAAATACCAGTACGCATATGTTGCAAACCAGTTGTTGTTTCCTCCGTAGAGAACAACTGTTGTGTCATTAGCAATACCGTTCTTTGAAAGAAGTGCTTCGAACTTCTCTTTTGAAACAAGGTCGCGCACGAGACCATCTTGCAAGTCATCGCGCCAGTGGAATGTGATTGCACCTTCGATATGGCCTTGTTCGTACAGAGTTGTATCTTCATCTACTTCTACAAATACAACCTTTGGGTTCTTGAGGTTTTCAGTAACCCAATCAGTTGTTACTAGTGCGCTTTCTCTTGACATTTATTTCTCCTATTTATCTAGTTAATTAACGGGTACGAATTCTTAAAACGAGCAGATACATTTCACAACCAAGACAATAATTAAAAACAGAGTTTAAAAATGCTGCAGCCAGTGCAAACCCGACTGCAATGCTAAATACAGGAACAGATCCGATTGCAGCGCCAAGTAAGCCCACAAGTGCGAAAATAAAACCCACACTCTGCGCAAACTGCGGTGGACGCGAATCTTCAGTTACGGCTTCTCCACGAAGGCGCGGTTTAACTACGCGCTTAAAAATAAATGCGTAGGGAGTAAATTGAGGACCACGAATTGCCCCAATTGCGAATACAACTGCTTGAAGAGCAAGTACCCATACGTTTTGTGTTGCAAGTGCAATTGCTAAAACAATTACTGTCAGAGTTGCACTAAAACGTGGACCACGAACATCAATCAGAGTTGGTGTTTTTAATTGTTGTGACATGGAAGAAGAATAAAGAAGTTAAAAAAGAAAGACTAATTGCGAAGAACTTGCACTTACTTAACTGAGGCAATTGCCGCGAGAACTTCATCGCGTTTAGGCGCACCAACAGCGCGACCGACCTCGGTGCCTGACTTATTTAGAATTAAAGTCGTTGGAGTAGACAAAATATTGAGGCGATTGACTAAATCGAGGTTGGCCTCGGCGTCGATATGAAGATGTGCCACATCGTGCATATCTGCTGTCATTTGCGACAAAAGTGCACGGGTCGTGCGACATGGAGTGCAAAATGCTGATGAGAATTGCACCAACGTCACTCGAGATCCAAGGGGTGCACCCAACATCTGGGCATCGAGCACTGCGGCCTTGGTTCTGCGCACTTTGAAATGTCCCTCGCGTAATTTATGCCAAATGCCGTAGGCAGTAGCAAGCGCAAGCACAATAACGAGTGGAAGCAACGATTTCACAAGAGTATTGTTGCGCACTTACCAGGAATAGGAAACCCGATAATGGCCACAGTGTTGCTACTAACAAACACACTTGGTGCCAGCGCTGAAGTTTTACCAGCACTCGGTTTGCTACAGCACAACGTAAAAATTCTTCCAGCAGAAGCAAGCGTCTTAGTCGATGTACCCGATATGCAAATTCTTTTAATCGATGCACGTCGCGATTTACCTGCTGCTAAATCACTCACAAAACTCTTAACAACTACTGGCGTTGGTGCACCTGTTATTGCAATTACAACTGAAGGTGGACTTACAGCAATCAGCGCCGAATGGGGCATTGATGATGTCATCCTCGACACAGCAGGTCCTGCCGAAGTTGATGCACGAATTCGTCTTGCAATTGGTACTCACGAAGCGTTTATGAGTGCAACTGATCCAAGTACCGGAGAAATTCGAACTGGCGAAGTTGTTATTGATGAAAATTCATACACTGCGCGCATTAAAGGCCGCGCACTTGATCTAACATTTAAAGAGTTTGAATTACTTAAATATTTAGCACAACACCCAGGGCGCGTCTTTACTCGTTCACAATTGCTGCAAGAAATTTGGGGATACGACTATTTCGGTGGCACTCGCACTGTCGATGTTCACATCCGTCGTCTGCGTTCAAAGCTAGGTCCAGAGTTTGAAGCAATTATTGGCACCGTTCGAAATGTGGGATATCGATTTACGCTTCCTCATAACGGAAAAGATTCCAATATTTCTGAACGCGTTTAATTTATATGCGCCATATTCTTAAGATTCATCGCTCTTTAAACGAAGCAATCCCAACGACTTCGCATCCGATTTTAATTCGCACATTTAATCCCGCCACAGATAAAGCTCAGTGGCTCGACTTAAATAACACCATATTTGCTCACCACCCGGATCAAGGAAATTGGGCGTTAGCAGATCTAGAAAACCGCATGGCCGAGAATTGGTTTGATGCTTCGGGGTTCTTCCTAGCAGTTGAAAATGAAAAAATAATTGGCTTTTGCTGGACAAAGATTCATGATGAATTCGTCAATCAAGATCCTGTGGGCGAGCTCTATGTCGTGGGTGTACATCCAGAACATTCACACAAAGGAATTGGCCGCGCAGTATCTATTACTGCGTTGAATTACTTAGTAGGCAAAGGTTTGAAGCAATCTATGTTGTACGTAGATGCTGATAACGAAAAGGGCTTGGGGTTGTATAACTCTTTAGGCTTTAACTAAATCGGCGCACATTTTTCTAAACGCCTTAGTGTGAGCATCTACATCTACCTTCGTAGTTGCAGGTGACATCAGCGCCATATTGTGAAATGGCGTAATTAAGAAACCATCATTGAGTAGACGCAAATGAATGAACTGCTCTAATTCGAAGTCACCGCCATCTGCTGCTTCTTGGCCGGTACGCGGTGCTTTTGATGCAAATATGTACTCACCGCGCGCACCCAAACGATTGCAGTGCCATGGCAAATTAAACTCTTTGATCGCAGCATCAACGCCATCAGACCAACGAGTGCCCAATGCAATCATCTTTTTAAAGTTTTTCTCATTTAAAACTTTCTTTAAAGTCACACGCATCGCAGCAGCAGAAAGCGCATTTCCCGCAAGCGTTGAACCAATGCCG
>WLNM01000107.1 GCA_009699825.1 Actinomycetota bacterium | reverse complement strand
GCTTGTCCCCCGCGTTGTCCGTGAATAAATGCCCACTCGCTTCCTGCAAAATCTTCACCAGTTTCGCCGAGTAAATAAAGCTCTAGTCCCACGCGATCAAAACTCATGGGTGTGCGTGTGCGAACATCATCAATGACACCAAGGACAGCGATGACAGGCGTTGGCAAAATTGCAGTTGTGCCAGTTTGGTTATAGAAGGAAACATTTCCGCCAGTAACTGGCAAACCCATTTCTAAACAACCATCTGCAAGTCCGCGCACCGTTTCGGCAAATTGCCACATCACACCTGGATCTTCTGGTGAACCAAAGTTAAGGCAATTACTTACTGCAAGTGGAACAGCGCCGGCAGTTGCAATATTGCGAGCAGCTTCTGCTAGTGCAAGTTTTACGCCTTCGTAAGGATTTAGGTAAGACCAATTAGCGTTTGCATCGGTTGCAACTGCCACACCAAGATGCGTTGATTCATCTACGCGCACCATTCCAGAGTCATCTGGTTGGGCTTGAATCGTGTTGCCTTGTACATACTTGTCATATTGCGAAGTAACCCAGGATTTATCTGCCAAGTTTGGTGTGCCAGCAAGTTTTAATACTGCGGCCTTAATATCTGCATTACTTACCGGCATTGGTACATTTACTTTTTCGTTATTTACTTTCTTGATGTAAGCAGGTTCTGCAAATGGTCGTTGATAGACAGGACCTTCATGCGCAACAGTGCGTGGTGGAACATCAACAATTAATTCACCGTGCCATGTAATTTCGAGGCGATCACCAGTTGTTACTTCGCCAATTACCGTAGCAGTGACATCCCATTTTTTACAGATTGCTAAGAATTGATCAATATTTTTTGGTTCAACGATTGCGCACATACGCTCTTGTGATTCAGACATCAAGATTTCTTCCGGAGATAACGATGGATCACGAAGCGGAACTCGATCGAGTTGTACCGACATTCCACCTGTGCCACCGGATGCAAGCTCTGATGTTGCACATGAAAGTCCTGCACCACCTAGGTCTTGAATACCAACAACCAAATCCGCTGCAAATATTTCTAGTGAGCACTCAATTAAAACTTTTTCTACGAATGGATCGCCCACTTGAACACTTGGTCGCTTCGCGGGACCAGATGCGCCAAAGGTTTCTGAAGCAAGAACAGATACCCCGCCGATTCCATCTCCACCAGTTTTAGCACCGTAGAGAACAACAAGATTTCCGGCGCCAGCGGCTTTCGCTAATTTAATATCGCTATGTTTCATAACGCCGATGCAGAGTGCATTCACAAGTGGGTTGCCCGCATATGTTTCATCAAAAATAACTTCGCCGCCAATATTTGGAAGTCCCAAACAATTTCCGTAACCACCAACGCCTGCAATTACTCCTGGCAATACGCGACGAGTATCTGCAGCCTCTGCTGGACCAAAACGAAGTGGATCCATGACTGCAATGGGACGTGCACCCATCGTCAAAATGTCACGAACGATTCCGCCCACGCCAGTTGCGGCGCCTTGATATGGCTCAATAAATGATGGGTGATTGTGGGATTCAATTTTAAAAGTAACTGCATAACCTTGTCCGACATCGACAACACCTGCGTTTTCACCGATGCCAACTAATAATGCATCTGTTTTAACAGCCTTGTCACCAAATTGTTTTAAGTGAATCTTTGATGATTTATATGAACAGTGTTCTGACCACATCACTGAATACATTGCTAACTCAGAAGATGTTGGGCGTCTTCCAAGGATTTCGCGAATACGTGCGTACTCATCTTCTTTTAATCCGAGTTCCTGAAATGGTTGCTTCGTATCTGGCGACGTTTGTGCAACTGCAACAGTATCTAGCGCCATTTATTTATTCACCATGGAGTGAAGCAGGGATGTAAAAAAACCGAGTCCATCTGCTGTTGGTCCAGTCAAAGTATCGATTGCGTGCTCTGGGTGTGGCATTAATCCAACAACATTTCCCCGGGCATTTGTAATTCCTGCGATGAGATTGCGAGATCCATTTGGATTTTCACCAACATAGCGAGCAATTATTCGACCTTCATTTTCAAGGGATGCAAGAGTTGCATCATCGCATTGGAATGAACCTTCACCATTTTTTAATGGAATAACAATTTCCTGACCTTGTGTATATGAAGATGTCCACGCACTCGTTGTATTTTCAATAGAAATTTTTTGATCGCGGCACAAGAAGTGAAGTTCGTGATTGCGAGTCAGTGCACCTGGCAAAAGGTGCGCTTCACATAAAACTTGAAAACCGTTACAGATTCCAAGAAGTGGCATACCTTCGTTGGCCCGCTTAATAATTGTCTGCATTACGGGAGCGAAGCGAGAGATTGCTCCGCAACGTAAATAATCGCCGTAAGAAAATCCACCCGGAAGAATTACTGCATCAACACCATGTAGATCTTCATCACCATGCCAGAGTGAAATCGCTTGTGCACCAGCAAAGCGCACAGCGCGAGCAGCATCTCGATCATCGAGTGTGCCCGGAAAAGTTACGACACCAACTTTCACTTACTTCTCCACTCGTACGGTGAAGTTTTCAATAACAGGATTTGCAAGAAGTGTTTCTGCAGCTTTTTCTACTTGCGCTAGTTGTTCAGCAGTTGCTTCACCATCTATTTCTATTTCAAATCTCTTGCCTTGCCGCACGCTCTTAGCAAATGTGAAGCCAAGTCGTGGAAGTGCAGCACCAACAGCAGTTCCTTGTGGGTCAAGAATTTCTGGCTTTAACATTACATCGACCACGATCTTTGCCATTGTTCTGCCTTTCGATTGCTAACTAGTGGGTAAATTTATCCGTTAAACCGGCTGCCGGTAATACGAAAATATGCTTCTTCATAACGTGCTGCAGTTTTTTCCACAATTTCAAGTGGTAGCTCTGGGGGTGGGGATTTTTTATCCCAGCCTGTTGAAATTAAATAATCACGGACATATTGCTTATCAAATGATGGTTGTACACCACCTGGCTTCCACGTGGATGATTCCCAGAAGCGAGAAGAATCCGGCGTGAGTGCTTCATCACCGAGTGTGATTTCACCACTTTCATCTGTACCAAATTCAAACTTAGTATCAGCCAAAATAATTCCACGAGATTTCGCGAATTCTGATGCAGTTTCATATAACTTTAACGTTAGTCCGCGAAGGTCTGCGGCGGTTTCTGCACCAACAATTTTTTCACAATGTGCAAAATCAATATTTTCGTCGTGATCACCGATCTCTGCCTTTGTTGCAGGAGTAAAAATCGCTTGAGGTAATTTCGCGCCATCTAGTAATCCGGCCGGCAGAGTATTGCCACAGACCGACGAATTAGTTTGATATTCACTCCAACCACTGCCGGTGAGATAACCACGTGCAACGCATTCAACTTCAAACATCTCAAGTGGTTCGACAATGACTGCGCGATCGATAACGGAGGCTGGAACATCATCACTAATAATGTGGTTTGGAACGATATCTGCAAGTAACTCAAACCAGAAAAGTGATAACTGCGTAAGCACCGCACCTTTATTTGGAATTAGCGTTGGCAGTACCCAATCAAATGCTGAAATGCGATCGGATGCGACTAAAAGTATTTCGTTATCTTCATTTGTGTAAAGATCGCGCACTTTTCCGGTGCGTAGATGTTTCCACCCATTAATTGTTGGCGCTGGCGGTGGGCCAGCTAGGCCAAAGCCGCTCACCGAATAGAGCCGGGCTTGTACTGCGCTGCGGCAGAGTGCGCGGAAGTAATCGCGTCAATGCGATTAACAACTCGTGCAATTTGTTGGCGAGCATCGCCAGTAAATTCGATG
>WLNM01000106.1 GCA_009699825.1 Actinomycetota bacterium | reverse complement strand
TTTTAACTGTGAGCCGGATAATGAGCCTTCACTTTTCTTGCCACGGATTCGATCCAGGTGTGCCGGTGCGGCATTGCTCAAGAGAAAATCTGCAGAAAAACTCTCTCCACTTATTGTCTGAACTCTTACCCCTGATAAATCTGTTGATATTTCAGTGACTTCAGAACCAGTTTTAATTTTAACCCCCGCAGCTCGAACAACACGCTCTAATTCATTTACGAGGGCAACCATTCCGCCCTGTGGAACTTTCCACTCCCCCGTTCCATTACCCATAAGGTGATACAAAAAACAAATATTGGCTTGAATCGAATTTGCAGAAACAAATGTTCCAATCAGCGCATCCGTTAGTACGACTCCTCGGACTAGATCATCCTTGAACTTAGCGCAAATTATTTCAGCCATAGGTTTTTCAACTAAGTATTCCCATGTTTTATCTTGGGCGACGTGTGCCTTCATTTCATGCCGAGTTCGCAATGGTTCAAGAAATGTTGGTGCCATTTTTTGTGCGAACTTTTCTACATCGGAATAAAACTCCTGCCAAGCGGCACCTTCTGCCGAAGAACCTGTTAATTCAATAAAGGACTCTTCAGTTTGTTTATCCCATACCCTAGAAATATGTAAACCTAAATCCTTGCCACCTTTTTTATATGGAGTAAAGGATGAAACTTCTCTTGAGATTGTTTTGAAATTCAATCCTAAATCGTGAACAATTTGATCAGGTAGTAGAGCTACTAAATATGAATAACGTGAAAGTAGGGCGTCATACTCTTTAAATGCCCTAACGCTTGCAGTTGCTCCCCCAATTTCATCTGCCGCTTCCAGCATCAAAACTTTCTTTCCCGCTTTTGCCAAATACGCAGCAGCAACTAAACCATTGTGCCCAGCGCCCATGACGATGACGTCATATTTCATATATGAACTGTATTGGGCAAATTACTTGGGTTCAAGAATGAGTGAGACTGAATTAATGCACCAACGTTGATCAGTTGGAGTATCAAAACCTTCACCTTCAAAAACATGACCAAGATGTGAATCACATGAAGCACATCGAACTTCCGTTCTAATTCGAGGAGCGAGAGAACGATCTTCAATAAGCGTAATTGCATCATTCTCTGTCGGAGCATAAAAACTTGGCCAACCACAACCTGAATGAAACTTTGTTTCACTTCTAAATAATTCTGCTTGGCAGGCTTTGCACTTATAAACTCCCGTGGTTTCAGTGTCTGTGTATTCCCCAGTAAATGGACGCTCGGTGGCACCATTACGTAAGACATCGTATGAGAGTGGATCTAATTGTGCTTTTAAAGCTGCTTCGTCAATCTGAATCTTCTTACTCACGCAATCACCATTGAATCCGGAAAAGCTACGCCAGTACTTGAGTGACAGTCATAGCCATTTGGATTCTTCTCGAGGTAGCGCTGGTGATATTCCTCGGCCTCAAAGTATTCATTTCCGTCGGCTGGTAGGACTTGAGTAACAATTGTGCCAATAGAATTTTTGTCCAACTCTGCTTGGTAAATTGCCATTGATTTTTGAACTTCGTCATCTTGTTCGATTGAAGTTGTAAATATCGCACTTCTATATTGCGAACCAATGTCATTGCCCTGACGGTCAAATGAAGTTGGATCGTGCATTTCCCAAAATTCTTTCAATAAACGTGAGTAAGTGATCTTGCTGGAGTCAAAGATAACTTTCACTGCTTCGGTATGTCCTGTTGTCCCAGTGCAGACTAATTCGTAAGAAGGATTTTCAATCGAGCCGCCCATATAGCCAACACTTGTTTGAATAACGCCATCTAATTTCCAGAATCGTCTTTCGGCGCCCCAAAAACATCCAGTTGCGAAATATGCAGTGTGTGCGCTCATCCATGAATTCTCGCACTTCTCTTCCCTTCATGCACGCGCTGATAACCTTATGCATGCGCCCCCGTAGCTCAGGGGATAGAGCACAGCCCTCCGAAGGCTGGTGCGCAGGTTCGATTCCTGCCGGGGGCACGCACTCATTCAATTGAGTTACTTGGCGACTTAAATCACTTAATTCACAGAAATCTTTTGCCGTACATCCTTGTTTAACGAATGAATACAAGAGATAATTAATACGTTGCGTTGGCACAGTTGCCTCGTATTTGTTAATTTTTGAAAATTTTTCGTGTGGAAAGGATGGTTCAGTCATGGATTGGCGTCATCAATCTGCTTGTCGAGATGAGGATCCAGAACTCTTCTTTCCCGTTGGAAACACTGGTCCAGCAATTACACAAATTGAAGAAGCAAAGAAAGTGTGCAACCGCTGCATTGTCAAAGAACCTTGCTTAGCGTGGGCTTTAGAAAGCGGACAAGATGCGGGCGTATGGGGCGGTTTGTCAGAGGATGAACGTCGCGCATTAAAACGTCGCGCTGCACGTAATCGTGCACGTCTGCAAGAACAGAGTCAGTTACATAATCCTGCCTAAAGCGGAAAAGTTAGTTTAGCCATTGTTCCAATTTCAGTAGAACTTAACTCGATAGATCCTTTTAACTCATTTTCAGTCAACGTTCTCACAATTTGTAGCCCCAAGTTAGAAGATGTGCCAAAGTTAAAATCACTTGGCAATCCCACGCCATCATCTGAAATTTCTATAACACAATCCTTGCTCGAGCGTTCGATAGCAATTTGTAAGCCAGATCCTTGTGTCGCCAGACCGTGTTCAAGTGCGTTATGAATCAATTCTGTGATCACTAACGCAAGTGGCGTTGCAATACGCGGGTCAAGAGATGAAATTTCTCCTGTACGAATAACTTTTAACTCGCTCATTCGGGGACTCAAATCAAGGGCATGTGTAATAAGCGAATCTAAAACTTGATCGAAAGCGACGCTGGCCTCTGAGCTCGTTGAGAGTGTTTCATGGACCAGAGCAATAGATGCAATTCGACGTACGGCCTCATCGAGTGCAGCACTAGCACTCGGATCTTCAATGCGACGTGCTTGTAATCTTAGGAGAGCGGATACAGTCTGAAGATTATTTTTTACACGGTGATGAATTTCTTTTATTGTCACATCTTTAGTAACAATTACACGTTCGCGGCGGCGCAATTCTGTGACGTTCTGAATCAAAACGATTGCACCAATGCGATCACCCTTTGCTAAAAGTGGAAGCACAATCAAATCAATAGTTCCGCCTTCATTTTCGCACTCTGCTCGCTGCAATTGTTTACCATTTAATCGACTTCGTAACCCTTGATCATCAGCATTGTGATTATTCTTATTAACTTTCTCGCTGATTTCTCCCAGATTAAATCCTTCGAGATCGTTATCCCATCCAAGTCTGTTATAGGCAGAACGGGCATTAGGACTGGCAAAAGTGGTAATTCCATTAACATCTAATCTAATTAATCCATCTCCCACGCGTGGTGCAGGATCGAGATATTCATGAGCACCTGGATATGGAAATGTTCCTTCGCAAACCATGGCATAAAGTTTGTGGGCAATTTCGCGATAGTTAAGTTCTAGACGGCTTTGAGTGCTCATTGACTCTGCACTTCTGTGTCGAGAAATTACGGCGATAACCTGAGATTCAAAAATAACGGGAACAGATTCCACTTTGATCATTACATCGCCAACTAGTTCTGGCTCTGAATCTCGAATAATTTCGCCACTTGAAAGTGCTTTGTCAATCAGTGGTTTTGATCCCCAATCAATCTCATCACCAATTACATCGTGTGGAAATAGAGTGGCAGCAGTCGTTGGACGTATATGCGAAATGGCAACATATCCAGTAGGCCAACTCTTTAAATCTTTTCGAAGCGGCACCCACAGCACTAAATCCGCGAATGAAAGGTCAGCAA
>WLNM01000105.1 GCA_009699825.1 Actinomycetota bacterium | reverse complement strand
GTCTTTGATGCTCGTTCTATTGCGATGACAGCGTCGGCTTTCAAGAAATTGTTTACATGAAGTTTTTCTAAAATGGTTGTGAGTTCAGAATCTGCAAAATCATAGGGCGGGTCAATATAAATAAAATGATATTGGTGCTGCGGTGTGCCCTCTACAAATTTCTGAACTGACATATGAAACAAATGGAAAACTCCGACAGGCAACGCCTTTTGAACTAGGACAGCGTTAGTTGAAATTGTTTTGACTGCCGCATCATCTTTTTCTACGCAGTGCACAAGAGATGCACCTCGAGAAAGCGCTTCAAGTCCCATTGCGCCAGAACCTGCAAAAAGATCCAAAATCTGTAATCCTAAAAAATCTCCAAACTCAGAAGTAAGAGTGGAAAAGATCGCTTCACGTGCTCGATCAGATGTTGGCCTAGTTGCACCAGCAACACTTGATAAGGAGCGTCCTTTTGCGACGCCTGCAATGATTCTCATAACCTCAACCCTTATCTATAAAATCAGTCGCCGTGTCTGTTTCGAGCAATTTTAATTCATCATTTAATAATTTGTAATGTGAGAGATCTTGATCTTCTTCAATTAATTTTTCCGCGCTGCTGCGAGCACTTTCAATTAATGACTCATCGCGCAATACTCGCAAAAGCCTTAAGTGAGAGCGAGTTCCTGATTGGCTGGCACCTAGAACATCTCCCTCTCGTCGCTGTTCTAGATCAATTTTAGATAATTCAAAACCATCAAGTGTTGATGCAACCGCTTCTAATCGGACTCTGGCAGGTGCTTCTGGCATCGAATTAGTGACTAGCAAACATAAACCGGGAGAATTACCACGACCGATACGCCCGCGGAGTTGATGCAACTGTGAAACGCCAAATCTGTCAGCATCCATGATGACCATGACGGTGGCATTAGGAACATCTACTCCAACTTCAATAACTGTTGTTGATATCAATACATCGATTTCTCCAGCAGAAAATGCCGACATGGTTGAATCTTTCACATCACTTGAAAGTCGTCCATGTAAGGGTGCTACACGTAAACCAGAAAAAGGCCCACTATGAAGCATTGGTCCTAGCTCTTCTACGCTAGCGATGCTCTGTGATTCTGTTCCAAATAGAAAATCCATATCTGCATCTTCATTATTCGTCGCACTGATTCGAGGTGCCACGACATATGCCTGATGGCCTTGTCCAACTTCTTCGGCAATTCTTTGCCACGCTCTCTCTAGATGTGCCGGTTTTTCTTGTGCAGCAATTACATGTGTTGTGATTGGCTGTCTACCGAGTGGCAATTCTCGAAGCGTCGAAACATCTAAATCACCAAAGACAGTCATTGCCACAGTTCGTGGAATCGGCGTCGCCGTCATTACTAATAAGTGCGCAGGAGTGTGCGCTTTGTTTTTTAAGGCATCTCGCTGTTCAACGCCAAATCTATGTTGCTCATCAACAACAATTAATCCCAAGTCTTTAAAAACTAAAGACTCTCCAAGCAAGGCGTGCGTACCAATGACTATTCCAGCCGCCCCACTTGCAGCCAACGCAAGCGCATCCTTTCGTGCCGCAGCACTCTGGGAACCAGTAATTAAAGTTACCTGTGTAGCTTTTTCATCTCCCCCCAACATTCCGCCATGTGCTAAATCACCTAATAATTTTGTAAATGTGCGCAAGTGCTGAGCGGCTAATACTTCAGTTGGTGCAAGTAATGCAGCCTGTCCTCCATTATCAATAACTGTGAGCATCGCACGCAGCGCAACAACTGTTTTACCTGAACCAACTTCTCCTTGTAGCAATCGGTGCATCGGGTGAGATTGGCTTAAATCTGATTCGATTTCTGCGCTGATTTCCTTTTGACCGGCGGTCAATTCAAATGGCAAGGTTTTATCAAAAGCGTCTAACAACCCACCAGCGACCGCAGGTCTCGAGATTGCATCTAAAGAACGTAACGCAGCTTTTCTCTTCGCCAGGAGTAATTGCAGTAAAAATGCCTCATCAAAAGTTAAACGTTCGCGAGCAATTTCTGCATGATCCAAATCTGCAGGTTTATGCAATTGAACTAGCGCTTGATGCAACGTCGGATAACCATGTTTTTCGCGAATCTGATCAGGCAAGAAATCTGGGACTTCATCCAATCCTTGGATTGCTAAATCAATACACTGAGCAATTTTCCAGGATGGCATTTTTGCCGCAGCAGGATAAACGGGTAAAAATTTTCCAGCGAACTCATCGACTGCGCTTTCCACGTCGTTTCCATCGGGGATCAATTCATAATCCGGATGCGCTAATTGACGTTTGCCTTTAAAGACACCAACTTTGCCTGCAAATAAACCTTGGCGCCCCACCCGTAAATCTTTTTCGCGCCACGCTTGATTAAAGAATGTGAGCGAGAGTTTGGCTTTACCATCGGTGACAATAACTTCAAAAATACTTCCTTTGCGTCCATGTAGCGGACGATTAGAGGCGCTAAAAACTTCGGCAAGAATTGTTACTTCATCGCCTTCTTGCAAAGTTGAGATGTCAGTTAATTCACCTCGTACTGCATACCGTCTGGGATAGTGCCGAAGTAAATCTCCGATGGTTCTAATTCCAAAAGTAGTCTCGAGAACTTTCGAGGTGCGGTCCCCTAAAACATTACTAACTTTGCTTTCAAGGGTGGCCACAGCGACATTCTCCACTGTTGAACCCAAATGAGCGTGGATTGGCGTGAAGGTACGGGCTCACGCTAATCTTGCGCCCTGTAATTACGTATGAAGGAGTTCGGCAATGGCTGCAACATGTGACGTCTGTAAAAAGGGTCCAAGCTTTGGAAATAACGTTTCTCACTCACAAGTGAAGACTCGTCGTCGCTGGAATCCAAATATTCAACGTGTTCGTACCCTTGTTGGCGGTACTCCAAAGCGTCAAAACGTTTGTACTTCGTGCCTTAAGGCAGGAAAAGTAACTCGCTAAATTCTTAAGATTTAAATAAATCTAATTGAAATGGCGCCAGGTATCTGGCGCTTTTTTCATTTCTAAGACTTTTACGCCACTACCTTCGAGGACTCTTCCAATGCATATCCCCGGAAGATTTACACCTGTTGCCAATAGCACATGATCTTCTCCGCCTGCCAAGACGAGATCCCAGACATCGCAACCAATCGCATGTGCAACCGCTGCTAGATCTGCAAATCCCTCAGCTCTTTCAAACTTCTTTATATCGATTTCAAACTCAACTGCAGATGCACGACTCATTTGTTCTGCTTGTTCCATGAACGAATCACTAATGTCGCACAAAGAGTGTGCACTCTTAAAGCTTCGCATTAAGGAAGGTAGTAATTCTGGAGATTTAAATTGAGTAAGAGCCCTTTCAAAAACCTTTGAAAGGGTTAGATTCCTTGAAAGAACTTCATAACCTGCGCGTGACCAACCAGGCAGAGCGGAAACATAGATTGAATCTCCTACTCGGGCGCCACTTCTCGTAATGTGTAATCGAGAAGATCCGATAGCCGTTATAGAAATCATTATGCTTTTGGCACGAGATAAATCACCACCCACCACAACTGCATCGGATTTTGCTGCAGTATCGGCAATTCCTTGGGCTAGTTCCTTTATCCAAGACAGTTCTTCATTTCCCGTAAGAGTTAAAGCAACAACTAAATAGCGTGGGTCTGCGCCCATTGCGTATATATCTGCAAGATTTGCAACTGTTACCTTGGAGCCAATTTCATAAGCAGTAGACCACTCGCGTTTGAAATGAATATCTTCGATAGCCATATCCGTGGTGATAACTGAGTGCTGATCAGTTGCAACAACGGCTGCGTCATCACCAATTCCAACGATTACTTGCGGGTTGCTCGAATTTGATTTCGAAAAAATTGAGGTGATTTCAGAAATTACCTGCTCCTCGTCGAAATTCATGCCTAAAGAATACTCATTGCTTGATTAGGCGTAGATGAGATAAGTTGCCCCCTCAATAGCAAAAGGAGTCACAGATGGCAGTTCAGGCATATATTTTGATTCAAACTGAAGTTGGAAAAGCTTCTAGTGTGGCAGCGG
>WLNM01000104.1 GCA_009699825.1 Actinomycetota bacterium | reverse complement strand
TCATCGTGTGCTCCTCTTTTAATTAGTTGGCTTTGTCCGAATTCCAATCCCTATACAGCTAATTGAACTCCTTTCAGGGGCTTCACATCAACCCCATGGCTCTCTAATTTCGCGCGAACGGTCTTGGCAATATCAACCGCATTTGGTGCGTCACCGTGGATGCAAATTGTTGAAACGTCTATTTTCAGTAATTCGCCATTTTCTTTCTTAACCGATCCTTCTAAAACCATTTGAAGAGCCCTGGCAGCGACCAATTCTGGTTCCCAAAACTCCTTTATAGGTTCGACCATAAGTTTGCCTTGTGCATCGTATTTAATATCAGGAAACCCTTCTGAATACAGTTCAATTCCAAATTGCTTAACAACTGATTCTTGAGTTTTATCCAACAACATCAAACACATGTTCTTATCTAAACTAGCCATAGATTCAGCAACAGCGGCTGCGACTTCAGGATCTTCAGAAGCCATTACATACAGAGCACCGTGGGGTTTAACGTGGCCAAGACGAATTCCACATCGCTGTGCAAAGGCTTGAACCGCGCCAATTTGATATGTAACGTAATCACGCAAATCGTTCTTCGGAATAATCATGCGACGTCTTCCGAATCCCATTAAATCAGGGAATGCGACGTGGGCTCCTACTTGCAGACCATGTTCAACTGCATGCTCGATGGCTTTTCGTATCGTTGCCGGATCTCCTCCGTGGTATCCAGCTGCAACATTTACAGATGTCACATACGGCATTAATCCTTTGTCATCGCCAAGAATCCAACGACCATAACTTTCGCCCATATCGCAGTTGATATCGATGGTTTTCATTAGTTTTGCCTCTCAAAAAGGTCAGCGGAGTTAAAACTTACTTGCGGAGTCATTTACTTATATTTTTTATAGATTTTCGAGCCAACGATTGCGTGTAATTATCGACAGCCAAGGCGCCAACGATAATTACACCCTTGATAATCGTTTGATAGTAAGGACTCACATTTAATAAGTTAAACCCATTTTGAAGCGTGGCAAGAATTCCAATGCCAACAGCAGTTCTCCACATTGCGCCATATCCGCCCGCTAGTGATGTACCGCCCACAACAACTGCTGTAATCACATTAAATACGATGTCCGGGTTTAGATTTGGCTGCGCAGAACTAAGTTGTGAAGCAGTGAAGACTCCTGCAAGCCCACTGCAGGCACCAGAAATAATGTATGTAGATGCCACCACTCGCCTGGTTCGCACTCCAGCCAAACGACTTGCTTCTGTGTTGCCGCCGACGGCATAGATCTTTCTGCCATACGTTGTGTATTTTAAAACAATTCCACCAGCAATCAATATTGATACCAACAGAACTCCTGTATATGGAATTCCATGCCATCGATTGGCACCAAGGATTGAAAATGCTGGATTTTCAACTACGAAGGCTAGGTTTCCAGTTAGAACCATCGCAATTCCAGAAATTGCAAAGGAAGTTCCAAGCGTTGTAATAAAAGGATTCACCTTTGCTAATGTCACAAGTGCACCATTTATCGAACCAAAAAATATTCCAATAAGGATCGCAGCACTAAAAGCAATTAATGGATTGTGTGATCGTCCTATTGAAGCCGCCATGACTGCAGACAGTGAATAAATAGCTCCGACAGATAAATCAAAACCTCCGGTCAGAATCACAAGCGTCATACCGACAGCCATGATTCCAGTGGGAGCCCATTGACTGGAAATGTTCATTAAATTCACAAAATTAAGGAAACTCTGATTTCCAATGGTGACTATGACAATCAAAATAATGAGAGCGATAAGGATTCCGTATGTCCTATAAACCTCGAGGACTCGGTCTTTCAGATAACCGGATGTGTTACGAAGCATGTTCAACGTCACCTTTCGTCTTCTGCGATTGCGAATGTAAGAAAATTTTGGACAGAATTTCATCTACCGTGATGCCTTTTTGGTTATCACTGATGATCTCACCATTGTGCATAATTAGAATTCGATCCGCGTAAATTGATACTTCATCAAAGTCAGAAGATGCAATGACAACACACATAGAAGGATCCTCTTTTATGGTTTTTTGAATAGTGGAAAAAACTTCTTCCTTGGCACCGATATCGATACCTTTCGTCGGTTCATCCAATAAAAGTACTTTTGGTTTTCTGAGCAACCATCTAGCCAAAACTAATTTTTGTTGGTTTCCACCTGAAAAACTACCCGTCGTTACGCCGAGTTTTGCAGGATCAAATCCCACTTGACTGACAATTTTCTTAACCTGCTCTTTAAAGGAATTACTCTTTCTCATTGATAAGTCTGACAAATTCGGAAGAGCAACATTATTTTCTGCACTTAAAGACAAGACTAAACCTTCAGTTTTTCGTTCCTCTGGCGCGAGTGCAAAACCAATCTTTATTCCATCTGTAACAGTTTTTGGCCAAGAAGTTTGTACTCCCTGGACGTTCATCGAACCGGATTCAATGGCATCCGCACCCAGAAGTGCTCGAAAGAGTTCACTTCGTCCGCTTCCGACCAAGCCTGCAATCGCTGTGATCTCTCCCGGATAAATAGCTAACTCATCAATGCGTAGTTTTGAGGAGTGCAAATTCTGAATTTTTATCGTTGGAGTTTCGCTGCTTCTGAGATTGCGCTCCATATTTTTAGCTTTTTTAATCTCTCGGCCAAGCATTGATTTAACAAGTGAATCTTTGGTCTGACTTGCTGAATCATCAATGGTCACAACACGTCCTTCTCGCAACACCATCACGCGATCGCAAATATCTAAAACATCATCTAAATCATGTGAGATAAAGACAAGACCCTTGCCAGTGCTCGCTAGATTTTTCATAATCTTCTTTAGTGCTGTGCGCTCTTCTAAACCTAATGCGGTTGTTGGTTCATCTAAAATTATGACCTGCTTGTTGCTGACTAAGGCTCGTAAAATTTCCACAATCTGCTTTTCAGCAACGGATAGATTAGATCCCAGAGTTTTTCCAGGTATGTTCGATCCGAGAACTTCAGAAACCTTTAAATAGGTCTCCCGCATCTTATTCTTTTTAAGAAAACCTTTACTTCCCGGCCAAGCGCCTAAACAAACATTTTCTTCAGCCGATAAATTTGGAATTACAGTAAGTTCTTGATAAATCATTGAAAGTCCGTGTTGGCTAATGATTCTCGGATCGCCAAGTTCCATAACCGTTCCGTCAATTAAAATCTGACCTGAATCTGGTGCTAATGCACCAGAGATTGATTTCATCAAAGTCGATTTACCAGCACCATTTTCACCGACGATGCCGAGTATTTCTCCTGCTTTAAGTGTGAACGTAATGTCATCTAGAGCAATTACTCCAGGAAATCTTTTACTTATGTTGCGCACTTCTAATAATGAATGCCCGGGCGCTTTGGAATTAACCAAAGGCCCGGGCGTCCATTTTTCAGACATTGTTACTTATTCTTCTTATTTCTTAGTACTCAGCAGCGAATTTAGACACATTGGATGCAGTAATAAAGATGGAATTTGTTCCATCTACGACTACCTGTGCTTTTGCTAAGTATGTGAACCCTGGAGAGGTCTTCTTGGTTGCAAAATATCTTCCAAGTTGTACTACTCCATATTGAGATTCTTCATAAGGAAGGAGAACGGTTGTTCCATTCCATGTTCCTTTAGCTACTGAAGCAAGACCCTGACGTGTTCCGCCAACGCTGTAGATTCTCACATCTTTACCAGGCTTCTTACCTGAGCTTGTAACACCTTGTTCAATTCCTCTTGTCATATCATCCCATGATGAAATAGCAACAGAGATATTTGGGTGCGCCCGAAGTGCATCTTGAGTAACTTGGAGAGCAGCGCCTGGATCAAATGAGCCAGCCTGGTCCACAACAACTGTTACCTTCGGATATTTTTTAGCCGCAGCCTTGATTGCTGTTTCCCAACGAGTAAACAAATCTGAACCTGTGTATCCGCCTACTGCAAGAACTTCACAAGCAGAGGTACAAGATTTAAATGCATTTTCTGCATGCTGTTGGAAAAACGAAGTAGTTTGCATTGCCACGAAACCTAC
>WLNM01000103.1 GCA_009699825.1 Actinomycetota bacterium | reverse complement strand
GGCGGAGCCTTGTTCGCGTCCATCTAGATGACGTGAGTAGTTTTCAATTCCAGAACAAAAACCCAATTGCTCCATCATCTCCAAATCAAATGTTGTTCTCATTCGTAATCTTTGGGCCTCTAATAATTTGCCTTGCTTTTCAAACAAGTTGAGTTGAATTTGAAGTTCATCGGTGATGTCCCCCATTGCCCGCTTCATTGTTTCTGGACCAGCGGCGTAGTGAGTGGCAGGAAAAACATACATCTCTTGTTCTTCGCGAACGATTTCTCCGGTTAAGGGATTAAGGGTCGTAATTCTTTCAATCTCATCGCCAAACATTTCAATGCGAAGAGCTAGTTCTTCATACATAGGAATAATCTCGATTGTGTCACCGCGAACACGGAAGGTTCCGCGATCAAAGGCCATGTCATTGCGTTTGTACTGAACATCGACGAATCGTCGCAATAAAACATTTCGCTCGATTTCATCACCCACGCGCAACTTGATCATTCGATCGACATATTCCTGGGGCGTTCCGAGTCCATAAATGCAGGAAACTGTTGCGACAACAACAACATCTCTACGGGTCAATAAGGAATTAGTGGCCGAGTGACGCAGGCGTTCAACCTCATCGTTGACGCTTGAATCCTTCTCGATGAATGTATCTGTCTGTGGAACATATGCTTCAGGCTGGTAATAGTCATAATAAGAAACAAAATACTCAACGGCGTTATTGGGCAACAGCTCTCGGAATTCGTTAGCGAGCTGGGCAGCAAGAGTTTTATTAGGGGCCAAAACCAGCGTTGGACGTTGCAGTTTCTCAATCATCCACGCTGTAGTTGCTGACTTACCAGTTCCTGTGGCACCCAACAAAACAACATCTTGAACACCAGCATTAATTCGCTTAACTATTTCCTCTATGGCCGCAGGCTGATCTCCGGCCGGCACGTAATCACTAATTACTTGAAAAGGCTCAACTCGCCTTTGAAGATCAGTGATTGGACGCATGTGCCGAACTCTATCTTTGTGGCTCTAAATTTGCGCGCGAGGCAAAATTGTTGATTCCCAGACGTTTTCTACCTGGCGTAAAAGTTCATCTTCACTGCCGTCGTTATTGAGTATGCAATCGGCAATCTTCCGACGTTCATCTTCTGAGGCTTGAGATGCAATTCTTTTTTCGATATCTGAGTGAAACATTCCACGTGAACGTAAGCGTTCTTTTCTTAGTTCCGCTTTGGATTCAACTGTAATAATGTAATCAAATCTATCTGCGGCATTGGTTTCAACAAGTAGCGGTATCTCATAAACCAATACTTGACCTGGGGTGAGACTGGCGACTGCTGCTTCGAACTCAGCACGAATACGTGGATGAATGATTTCTTCAAGATCCTTCTTAGCCTGCGGATTTTCAAAGACAATTTGGCCGAGAGATGCGCGATCGATGTCACCATTTTTGAGAACACCATCGCCAAAGCGAAGAAGTACTTCATCAAAACCCTCTGACCCACGTTCGATTACTGAACGGGCTAACTGGTCTGCATCAATTACGAGCGCACCTAACTGCGAAAAGAATTGCGCAGCAAGAGATTTACCTGAACCGATACCACCAGTGAGTCCTACAACAAAGGCCACTAGAAATTACTCTGCTGCTACCTCGACAGGTGTTGCAGCAGCATCAGCAGCTTTAGCTTCAGCCTTTTGCTTCTTGTGCGCTAAGAAGCGCTCCTGTGCAACTGCATATTCTTTTTCCCAAGTTTCGCGTTGTGATTCATATCCTGGCTTCCACTCTTGAGTGTCAGCATCGAAACCTTCTGGATAAATAAATTTACCTTCAGCATCGTAGCGAGCAGACATTCCATATTGAGTTGGGTCGAATGCTTCGATTTCAACTTCTTGTCCTTCATTCGCTTGCTTAAGAGATAGCGAAATACGACGACGTTCTAGATCGATATCAATGATCTTTACGAACAATTCGTCATCAACTTGAACAACCTGCTCAGGAATTTCTACGTGGCGCTCTGCTAATTCGGAGATGTGAACTAGGCCTTCGATTCCTTCGTGAACACGAATAAATGCTCCGAATGGAACTAGCTTGGTCACAACGCCTGGCACAACCTGATTGATTGTGTGTGTGCGAGCAAATGCCTGCCATGGATCTTCTTGAGTTGCTTTAAGTGAGAGTGAAACGCGTTCGCGCTCGAAATCAACTTCGAGAACTTCAACTGTTACTTCATCGCCCACTTCAACAACTTCGCCTGGATGATCGATGTGCTTCCATGAAAGCTCTGAAACGTGGACCAAACCATCTACGCCACCAAGGTCAACGAAAGCACCAAAGTTTACGATTGATGAAACGACGCCTGAGCGAACTTGACCCTTTTGCAATTGATTAAGGAAAGTTGTGCGTGACTCTGATTGAGTTTGCTCGAGGAATGCACGACGTGAAAGTACAACGTTGTTTCGATTTTTATCCAATTCAATAATGCGTGCTTCAACCTGCTTGCCAATATATGGAGTTAAATCACGTACACGGCGCATTTCAACGAGTGATGCTGGAAGGAAGCCACGAAGACCGATGTCAACGATTAGACCACCCTTAACAACTTCAATAACCGTTCCGATAACAACTTCGTCACGCTCTTTCTTGCCTTCAATGTCTCCCCATGCGCGTTCGTACTGTGCGCGCTTCTTGGAAAGAATTAAGCGACCTTCTTTATCTTCTTTTTGCAAAACTAATGCTTCAATTTTGTCGCCGACTTTTACAATCTCATTTGGATCAGCATCGTGACGGATCGATAATTCGCGGGAAGGGATTACGCCTTCTGTCTTGTAACCAATGTCAACAAGAACTTCTTCGCGATCTACTTGAACAACAGTTCCTTCGACGAGATCTCCGTCGTTAAAATTTCTAATTGTTCCTTCGATGGCGGCTAAGAAATCTGCCGCAGATCCAATGTCATTAACTGCAATTACTGGTGAAGTAGTCAAAATGCTCCGTAGGGATAGATGAGTAGTAGGGACAGGAAGCGTAAGGGTACGGTTTTACGCGTTGCGAGGTCAATTCCGTGCCTATATGCAGGCTCACCCCCTAGTGCGGGTGGATAGAATCGCAGGAAATGCATAGATATAAAGAGTTACTGAGATTTCCGAACGCATGGGTGTTGATTTTGGCTGCCCTGCCAGCCCGTATTTCATACGGCATGATCGGTCTGGCAATTTTCTTTAAGACAGAACAGGAAACTAATTCTGTAGCAATAGCTGGGTTGGCAATTGGAATTAATTCTCTAGCCGGTTCACTTACTGCCGGAGTTCGCGGTTCGATCATGGATAAATGGGGTCAACGATGGCCCCTTCGAATCTTTGTTCCATGTTATGCCGCAATGTTGCTTGCAATAAACATGGCCCACGATCGAAACATTCTTCTGATCGCAGCGTTTGTACTTGGTATAACTGCCCCACCGATTAATCTTTCAGTACGACCTTTGTGGAAAGACGTTGTTCCGCCAGATTTTCTCAGAGTTGCTTACGCAGTTGATTCTGCAATTATGAATTTCGCTGGAGTAATCGGACCAGTTCTAGCGACATCCCTTGCACTGTCTTCACATCCAGGTTCGGCGCTAAGCACCACATCAGCAATGATGTTTATAGGCGGCACCGCACTAGGTCTAACTTCTATTTCTCGCAATTGGATACCTGAGAAAAAGGTTAAAGGAGCAGATTCTCTGTGGCGTTCAAAACCACTGCAACTTTTGATGATTGAAGGCTGCTTCATTGGATTTGGATGGGGATTATTTGACGTTGCTGTTCCAGCCTTTGCAACCCTAGAAGGTGTACCTCAAAGGACTGCTTGGATTTTTGGTGCCATGGGTGTTGCAAATGTGGTGGGCGGACTATTAGCAGGATTAGTCTCCAAGAACCGTTCTGCCCTAGCAACATGGCGTAAAAGTTATTCAATTTGGTTCTTGATATCTATTCCAATTGCATTTACTTATCCGGGATGGTCAATGGCTCTATTCGGTGCAGCCCTCGGGTTAGTTGGTGGAGCAATACAAGTTTTTTACTGGGAAGTTAT
>WLNM01000102.1 GCA_009699825.1 Actinomycetota bacterium | reverse complement strand
CCGGCAGATCAACAAGAGCCGCATCCTGCAGTTTTGAGAAATCGAATTGTTCAATCCATTGTTTTCCCATGCGCACTCTTGGGTGGATTCTTTGGCGCAGTCGGAATCACAGTTGTTGGATTTGCAGAAGAAAGAAATCATCCAGAAACCACTGGTTGGCTACTTGCAATTTGGGCAGTTGGTAGCGCTGTTGCCGCTCTCGTAAATGGCGCGATTAAATTCAAATCCGCACATGCAACTAGATTTTTGATTTATCTCGTTGGCCTAACCTTAGGATCAATTCCCTTGCTCTTTGCAAATTCAATTCCAGCACTATCAATTGCGCTATTTATTAATGGATTATTTATTGCGCCATTAATTGTTAATGCATATGGCACAGTTGAAAGCGCAGTACCTGCCGGACAAATTACTGAAGCACTGACATGGGTCATCGCAGGAATGCCACTGGGTGGAGCAATTTCTAGCGCACTAGCTGGTGTAGTAATTGACCACTCTGGCGCGCAAATGGCGTTTTGGGTTCCACTTGGCTTTATGGTGGCAGCAATTGTGACAACACTGCCGTACCTCTCAACTTATCGGGCTGCCATCGGTTACGCTCGCCCTCGTGACTGACCTTCGATTCACAGGTAAAACGCCAGATGGCGTTCACTTAACCCTGGCTGATAACGATGGCAACGAATTTACTCTTCGCGTAAGTGATTCTTTACGGGCATCAGTTAATCAACAACGACTCTCTTCAGTCCCAGATGATTCAGAAAATATTCTTAGCGTTAAAGATATTCAACGGCGACTACGTCTTGGAGAAAGCGCACAAGATATTGCGCGTGACTCCGGAACAAGTATTGAAAAAATCGAACGCTTTGCAGGTCCTATTTTGCAAGAACGCTCATTTATCATCGATCAAGCACATGGCGTAATAGTCCGTCGTTCACCTGGTGAAGAACCAGAATCTCTCTTTGAAGTTGTTATTTCTCGTTTAGCACCGCGCGATATTTCAGAAGAGGATTTGGCCTGGAATGCATGGCGCCACCACGACGCAACATGGTCTCTCTCCCTGAGTTATCCAAATAGCGATGGTCATGGCGATGCGATTTGGGAGTTCGATCCAGCACGTCGATCGATTACAGCGCAAGATGAAAATGCCCGCTGGATGATGGGTGATGCACCAGGAGTTACAAAGATCCCAGAGCGCGAACGCGTGGAATCCGGATTGATCTATACCGACGAACCGGCGCCTGCACCGATTCGAATTACTTCGGCGCCAGAATTATTGCAAGAACCAATTAGAAATGAACCGCCACGTCTTGTGGCACTTCGCGAAGAGCCAGATGAGTTAGCTGTTCAAGATGGTGTTGTCGGTCGTGCGAAGGTTCCGTCATGGGATGAAATCATGTTTGGCGCAGGTGCAGTTAAAAAAGATGACGAGGATGAATTTAATTAACCACTCGTGAGAGCAGTGGTACCGAGCTCTCAATTTCACTTGAACCCCCGTGATGACCAACCATGGCACCTTCAAGTGATGTGCGCTCTGGATCAATCAAAATTACTCCACCATGTGCAATCGCAATCACATCGCCCATGCGATCTAAAGCATTTTCAACTACTGATGGGCCAAAGAGTTTGTTCGTCACGACTTCTTCTCGCGTAAATACATCAGCACGTATGCCTAAGAATTCACGCCACTTTTCTGCTACTTCTGTACGGGAAGTTGGAGAATCCGCACTTTCCGATAAATAAAGATGGCGCGCGCGGGGTTCGCCAGCAATAGTTTCTATTCCTTCTAATAAATCATTATCTTGACCCAAAACTATTTTCTCTTCCACATTTACCATGCCGTGATCCGCCGTTAAAAAGATTCGGGTTCCGCGTGGCAACTGCGTAACTAGTGCCTTCGCAACGTGATCAACGTATGCAAGCGCTGCACACCATTTATCAGAGCCGACGCCATCGCTATGTCCTGCCACATCTAGATCATTGATATAAACGTATGCAAAAGACGGTTGCATTGACAGAGCTGCCTTCGTCTCGGCAATCATGTCCTCTAAGACATTCGCTCCACGGTAGGTAGCGCCACGAAAAACTGCTTGCGTAAATCCTGTATTTTCATATCGCTTTGCTGCCACATGTGAGACAGAAATATTTTCAGCAACAGCGCGTTCAAAGAGCGTTGGAACGCTCTGCCACACGTGGGGATCAACGCGTTCATCCCACTTGAGTGAGTTAAGAACTCGCCCGCCACTTCGTGGAACGCGCACCGTGTAACCCAACATCGCATGTGTACCTGGCAATTCTCCTGTCATCAACGTTGCAAGAGATGTGGCAGTAGTCGATGGAAATGATGTTGTGACGACTCCGTGGTGCATAAATGTATGCAATGTTGGAATTAAATCCTTGTATTTTTCAATTACATCGGCACCAAGACCATCAACAAGGAATAAAACTTCTTTTCCGTGTGGTGATTGACCCAGCGATAAAGAATCATTTGCGCTAGTTAGCCCAAGACCTGCAAATATTGAAGGTGCGATGTGGGCTAAATGCATCCTCGTATCTTGCCACGAAGCACCAGTGCTAAGGGGGGTATCCTTTCGCTCATGAATTCGAATCTGGGCGATGTATTGAAATATTCAGATGAAGTAGCTGCAGCCCTTGCATCGGGTTCTCCCATTGTTGCCCTTGAATCAACCATCATTAGCCACGGATTGCCACGACCAACAAATCTCGATGTTGCTCGCGAAGTAGAAGCAATTGTCCGTGCTCACGGTGCAACACCAGCAACGATTGCAGTAATTGATGGCGCTGTGCATATTGGATTAAGCGATGCCGATCTGGTGACAATTGCAACGCGCGATAATATTTTAAAAGCTTCAAGTCGCGACTTGGCAATTGCAGTTGCCTTTGGAAAGAGTGCAGCAACAACTGTTGCAGCAACTGCCCACCTTGCCGTCATGGCTGGTATAAAAGTTTTTGCAACAGGCGGATTGGGCGGCGTTCATCGCGGCGCTCAAGAATCATTTGATGAATCTGCCGATCTGACTGCGCTATCTACACTCGACATCACCGTTGTCTGCGCTGGCGTGAAATCGATTCTCGACGTTGGAGCCACTCTTGAACGCTTAGAAACTCTTGCAATCGGAGTTATCGGTTATAAAACAAAGAAGTTTCCTGGCTTTTATTTAACTGACTCTGGTTTTGAAATTGAATATCAAGCAGATTCAGCAGATCAAATTGCATCTGCGATTAAAGCTCGCGCCTCAATGCAAACAAATACATCTGCGCTCATTGTTGCAAACCCAGTTAAGAATCAGATGGATAAGAAGTTACATGATTCGATTTTAGCTAGTGGTCTGGCAAGTGCTGAAAAAGAGGGAATCACCGGAAAGGCCGTGACGCCATTTTTGCTTGAGCATTTTCATACCGAAAGCGATGGGGATTCATTACGGGTAAATATCGAAATAATTAAATCAAATTGCGCGCTAGCCGCTGATATCGCAGTAGCTTTAAATAAGTAAAAATGCCTAAAGTCCTGTGCATCGGCGATGTCATGCTCGATGTCGTCGTTAAATTACAGGGAGCAATAAATTACGGCGAGGACACTGCATCTAAAATCACGACACATGGTGGTGGAGCCGCAGGAAATGTTGCATCGTGGATTGCCCACACCGGCACACATGCAACCATCGTTGCCCGAGTTGGAAATGACTCAGCAGGTTCAGCACTGATCTCTGAATTTGACGATCTAAAAGTTGATTACTCATCACTTATTAAAACTAGTGATGCCACCGGAGTTGTGGTGGTCTTGGTAGATCAAAAAGGTGAACGCACGATGTTTCCAGAAACTGGTGCCAATGCGGGTTTAACTCTTGCAGATATGCCACCACTTGCAGGCTTTAATGCGGCCTACGTTTCGGGTTACGCACTTTTAAATCCAAGTTCTCGCACGGGTGTGATGGAGATGATTGCAACAATTAAAATGGCTGGTATCCCCCTGTTTTATGACACCGTCACAGTGGGTGCGATGAAAGAAGTCGATCGCGAACTCATTCTTTCGTGGTTGCCACTGATGGATTACATATTGCCTAACGAAGAAGAAGCGCTCTAT
>WLNM01000101.1 GCA_009699825.1 Actinomycetota bacterium | reverse complement strand
GGTAGGAATACAGCAAGGGTAGGTGCGCTCTGGTGGGTGCACGAGGGATCCCTTATGTTTTTACTGTTTGAGATTTTTTAGTTGCGAGAAGAAGGGGATGTGATGTCACTAGCGTTGTATCGCAAGTATCGCCCTTCTGTATTTGCAGATGTTATTGGCCAAGAACATGTGACTGTTCCTTTAAGTAATGCACTCTCTTCAGATAAAACACATCACGCATATTTATTTAGCGGACCTCGTGGTTGCGGAAAAACATCAAGTGCACGAATCATGGCGCGCTCGCTTAATTGCGAAAAAGGACCAACACCAACTCCGTGTGGCTTGTGCCAATCATGTAAAGACTTAGTTGCAAATGGTCCGGGATCAATTGATGTTATTGAATTAGATGCGGCTACTCATGGTTTAGTAGATGATGCACGAGATTTAAGAGATAAAGCATTCTTCGCTCCAGTAAGTAGCAAGTACAAGATTTATATTATTGATGAGGCTCACCAACTTGGGCCCGGCGCTGCAAATGCACTCTTAAAAGTTGTGGAAGAGCCACCTCCTCACGTTATTTTTATCTTTGCAACAACAGAACCAGAAAAACTGATTGCAACAATTCGCTCTCGTACACATCACTATCCATTTCGTTTAGTGCCACCAGGAGTTCTGACTGCGCACTTAGAAAAGATCTGCAAAGCAGAAGGCGTAGAAGTCGCTAAGGGTGTTTTGCCACTCGTTGTTCGTGCAAGTGGTGGATCTGTGCGTGATGCGTTATCTGTACTCGGACAATTACTTGCAGGTGCCGGTAAAGATGGTGTCAGCTATGACATTGCTGTGCAATTACTCGGTTTCACAGATGGTGCGTTGTTAGATGATGCCATTGACGCACTCGCTGCCCATGATGCAGCAACGTTATTTGCAACAATCGATCGCGTCATTGAAAGCGGTCACGATCCAAAACGATTTACAGCTGATTTGCTAGAACGCTTGCGCGATTTAATAGTTGTGGATGCACTCGGTGAAACAAGCGCAAATTCAATCTTGCGCGATATGCCAGATGATCAACTGGAACGCATGCGCACACAAGCAGATCGCATCGGCACAGCATCACTATCGCGCGCAGCAGACATCGCTGCACAAGGATTAACAGAGATGCGCGGTGCAACCGCTCCACGTTTAATTCTCGAACTCATCTGCGGCCGCATATTGCTACCAATGAGCGATTCAACCGACAGCGGATTGCTTGCTCGCATCGAACGTTTAGAACGCGTGGAGAACATTGCACCAATGCCTTCCGTAGCTGTGCCGGCGAAATCAACTGGTGGAGGCGACACTAAAAAAGTTCTTCCCGTGTCATCGGAGCAATTGACTGAGAAGAAAGCACCTCCCGTTTCTTCGGAACAACAAACTGTGAAGAAGACAAACGTTGATGCAATGGATGTCGCTGGTTTGCGACGTTTGTGGCCCGATGTAATCGAGAACGTTAAGAAGCGCCGCAGATTGACGTGGTCGCTGCTGTCTGCGAGCGCGCACATCTTGGGCGTAGATGATAAAAATATTACGGTCGGCATCGCTAACGCAGGTGCGCGCGATTCATTTGTGCGATCTGAAAGCGATGAGATCTTGCGCCAAGCATTTATTGAAGTTGTAGGACTCGATCGAAAGATCGAAGTTGTGGTCGATCCATCTGTGACACCAAATACTCCAGCGGCTCGTGCTGTGCGCGTGGATGAATCACCAAGTGATGTCGTACAACTCAGTGGTGCCGCATTGCTTGCTCGCGAATTAGGCGCACAAGTTATTACGGATAAGAAGTAATAATGAGTGGTATGTATGAAGGTGCAATTCAAGATTTAATTGATGCACTGGGTCGCTTGCCTGGTATTGGACCAAAGAGTGCGCAGCGAATCGCTTTTCACATCTTGCAGTCAGACGCTGATATTGCTGCTGCGTTAGTTGATGCAATCCGCACAGTAAAAGAACGCGTTAAGTTTTGTACGCAATGTGGCAATGTCTCAGAAGAAACCGAGTGTCGTATCTGTCGCGATCCACGTCGCGATAATTCACAAATCTGTGTTGTTGAAGAGAGCAAAGATGTCATTGCAATCGAACGGACACGAGAATTTCGCGGCAAGTATCACGTGCTCGGCGGCGCCATCAGTCCTATCGATGGAATCGGTCCTGATCAATTACGAATTAAAGAGTTGATGAGTCGCTTATCTGATTCAGCCATCACCGAAGTTATTTTGGCTACCGATCCAAACCTCGAAGGCGAAGCAACGGCTACATATTTAGCTCGATTGATTAAGCCACTAGATATAAAGGTCTCTCGCTTAGCCAGTGGACTTCCAGTCGGCGGCGACCTTGAATACGCCGATGAAGTCACCCTTGGGCGAGCATTTGAAGGCAGAAGGAACGTCGAAAACTAACTATCTCGTTATTTGAGATGCCTATCATCTCATAATTTGAGAAATCCAATAATTTGATTACAAAAGTACTTCTGAGCCTGTCATGCTTTACCCATGGGATTAATCGTTCAAAAGTACGGCGGATCTTCCGTCGCTGACGCTGCGGGCATGAAGCGGGTGGCCGCTCGCATCGTGGCCTCCAAGCGCGCCGGCAACAAAGTCGTCGTCGTGGTCTCTGCGATGGGCGATACAACTGATGAACTCATTGATCTTGCAAATCAGATAACACCAATTCCTACAGGCCGCGAATTAGATATGTTGCTTACAGCGGGCGAACGAATTTCGATGGCACTACTTGCAATGGCTATTTCAAATCTTGGTCACGAAGCGCGTTCATTTACTGGCAGCCAAGCAGGTGTGATTACAGATAGCGCACATGGTCGCGCTCGCATTATTGATGTGACACCTGGTCGAATTCAGGAAGCACTCGATGAAGGTGCAATTGCAATCGTTGCTGGTTTCCAAGGAATCTCGCAAGATACAAAAGATGTTACAACGCTTGGTCGCGGTGGATCAGATACAACTGCCGTTGCATTAGCAGCGGCCCTTGAAGCAGATGTCTGCGAAATTTATACAGATGTCGACGGAATTTTTAGTGCGGACCCACGAGTTGTTCCTGCTGCACGCAAATTAAAAACTGTTACCTATGACGAGATGCTCGAACTTGCAGCATCTGGTGCAAAAGTTTTACATCTTCGTTGCGTTGAGTACGCACGCAGATACGACCTACCAATTCACGTCCGTTCATCATTTACAACCAACGAAGGAACATGGGTGGTCAAAGATCATCCTGAAGGAGGCAACATGGAGCAAGCAATCATCTCGGGTATCGCACACGATAAAACCGAAGCAAAGATCACCATCGTTGGTGTTCCCGATCGCACGGGTGTCGCTGCTCGCATCTTCCAAGCAATTGCAGATGCTGACATCAACATTGACATGATTGTGCAGAATGTTTCTGCTGCTGCAACCGGCTTAACTGATATTTCATTTACTCTGCCAAAAGCAGAGGGTGCTAATGCTTCAAAAATTTTGCAAGCGATTCAAGGCGAAGTTGGGTTTGCATCCATTCAATACGATGATCAAATCGGCAAGCTCTCACTAGTTGGTGCAGGTATGCGCTCACACCCTGGAGTTACGGCAACATTCTTTGCTGCAATGTCAGATGCTGGCGTAAACATTGAAATGATTTCTACATCAGAGATTCGTATCTCAATCATTTGTCGCGAATCAGATCTTGATCGCGGCGTAAAAGCAGCGCACACAGCCTTCGAACTCGATGCCGATCAAATCGAAGCAGTTGTTTATGGCGGCACTGGGCGATGAGTACAAAACCATCACTTGCAGTTGTTGGTGCCACTGGCGCTGTCGGCACAGTAATGCTCAGCATTTTGTCTGAACGTGCAGATGTCTGGGGTGAAATTCGTTTGATTGCATCGGCCCGAAGTGCAGGCAAAAAACTTAAGTGCCGTGGCGAAGAATTAACAGTTGTTGCACTCTCACCGGAAGCATTCGATGGAATTGATGTTGCAATGTTTGACGTACCAGATGAAATTTCTGCAGAGTGGGCACCAATTGCGGCATCTCGCGGCGCGGTTGTTGTTGATAACTCTGGCGCGTTTCGAATGGACGCTGATGTTCCGCTAGTTGTTCC
>WLNM01000100.1 GCA_009699825.1 Actinomycetota bacterium | reverse complement strand
TGTATGGAGCACGTGTGTCTCTGACCGTAGGAATTGCAGTAGCTTTTTTAAGCACCGTGATCGGAATGTCCATCGGATTGATAACTGGTTTTGTTAGGTGGTTAGATCCTATTGTGATGCGCATTATGGATGGATTGATGTCGATCCCCTCTATTTTGCTAGCGATTGCTTTGATGGCCGTAACCAAAGCAAGCATCGAGAATGTAATTATTGCAATTACCTTGGCAGAGGTACCTAGAGTAGTGCGTTTAGTTCGAAGCTTGGTGTTAAGTTTGCGTGAACAGCCCTATGTTGAAGCCGCAGCTGCTTCTGGAACGCCTTTGATAAAAACTTTATTGCGGCATATTCTTCCTAATATTGCGGCACCCTTGCTGGTTCAAGCAACTTACATCTGTGCCTCCGCAATGATTACAGAGGCAATATTATCTTTTATCGGTGCTGGAACACCGCCTAATATTCCTAGCTGGGGAAATATTATGGCCGAGTCACGTAGCCTGTTTCAGATTGCTGGCTATCTGATTTTATTCCCCTCTATTTTTCTTTCGGCAACAGTGTTGGCAGTGAACTATTTAGGTGATGGCTTGCGCGATGCTTTAGATCCTCGCCTGTCCAGGAGAATGTAGACGATGAGTCAAACTACTGGAAAACCGATTTTAGAAGTAAATGATTTGCGTACTTATTTTTATACGCGTGATGGTGTCGTGCGTTCTGTTGATGGCGTTTCTTTCTCTGTATCCGAAGGTGAGACTCTAGCAATCGTGGGTGAATCGGGGTGCGGTAAAAGTGTTACCTCTTTATCGATTCTGCGTTTAATTGCTTCGCCTCCAGGAAAGATTGTTTCTGGTTCGATTCGATTTCATGGTGAAGATTTATTGGGATTCTCAGACGAACAGATGCGCGATATACGCGGTGATAAGATCTCCATGATCTTCCAAGAGCCGATGACCTCTCTGAATCCAGTACTCACTATTGGCAGGCAAATAGGAGAAGTTCTAGAGTTACATCGTCAGTACACTAAAGAGGAGGTCCGCCGTCGAATCCTCGAACTGCTAAAGATGGTCAACATTCCTGAGCCAGAAAGTCGGATTGACGAATATCCTCATCAACTTTCGGGTGGTATGCGCCAGCGCATCATGATTGCCATGGCTTTGGCTTGTGATCCTGAAATCTTGATTGCAGACGAGCCTACAACAGCTTTAGATGTCACGATTCAGGCACAAATTCTCAATTTAATGCGCGAACTCAGAGATCGAACCAGAGCGGCGATTATTTTGATTACCCACGACCTCGGTGTTGTTGCTGAAATGGCGCAGCGTGTAGTGGTGATGTATGCCGGTCGTAAGGTAGAAGAAGCTAACGTATTCGATTTGTTTGAGAAGCCTATGCACCCATATACCCTGGGTCTTTTAAACTCTATGCCACGCTTAGATGATGCTGCATCCAAACGTTTAGTAGAAATTCCTGGCATGGTTCCTTCAATGCGAACTGAGATTGTGGGTTGTGCTTTTGCTCCACGCTGCTCATCTGCTTCTGAGCGATGCACACAGGAGTCTCCAGTTCTCAAAGATCATGGCAATGAACATTGGGTGGCATGCTGGAACCCTGTTTTAGTCAAGGTTAATGTATGAGTAAGACTGCAAATAAGCTTTTAGAGCTCAAAAATTTATGCAAACACTATCCTATACGTAAGGGGATCCTCAGTCGTATTTCTGGCTATGTACACGCAGTTGATGGAGTCAGCTTTTCGATATATGAAGGTGAAACGCTAGGATTGGTAGGCGAGAGTGGTTGCGGTAAATCCTCTGTTGGACGCACGATTCTTCGCTTAATGGATCCTAGCGCTGGTGAGATCTATTGGAAAGGTGAGCGAATTGATCAACTTACGAGATCTCAAATTCGGCCCTATAGGAAAGAAATTCAAGCCGTTTTTCAGGATCCGTATTCTTCTTTAAATCCTCGTATGCGCGCAGCAGATATTGTTTCAGAGCCTTTGAGGAACTTTGAGAAACTCTCTCAAGCTAAAGGCCGAGAGAGAGTGCGCGAACTTTTTGCCTTAGTAGGTTTGCGCCCCGATCAAATGTTACGTTACCCTCATGAGTTCTCGGGTGGACAGCGTCAACGTTTAGGAATCGCTAGAGCGCTATCAGTAAAGCCTAAGCTCATCATGTGTGATGAGCCAGTATCTGCCTTGGATGTATCCGTTCAGGCTCAAGTGATTAATCTTCTGGGTGATTTGCAAAAAGAATTTGGCGTCTCATATCTATTTATTGCTCATGACTTGGCAGTGGTAAAGCATATTAGTCATCGTATTGCAGTTATGTATTTAGGACGCATTGTTGAGCTAGCAGAAACAGCAGAGCTATTTAATCGCCCATCTCATCCCTATACAGAGGCCTTGCTCTCAGCAGTACCTATTCCAGACCCTAAACATCAGCGTAAGCAAATTGTATTGGGGGGCGATGTTCCAAGTCCAATCAATCGCCCAAGTGGCTGCCATTTCCATACCCGTTGCATTTATGCACAAGAGCGCTGTAAGGTAGAGGAGCCTAAATTAGAAGAGACTTCACCTGGGCATTTTGTTGCTTGCCACTTTAAATTAAATACTTAGAGTCCAGATAGCGGTAGCAATCAATAGCGCTGCTAAGAAGTAGTTAAATACGACAAGACGCTTACCTGTGCCAAGCCAGGTCTTAAAAAGAGCTCCTGCTAGGGCATAGCTCATATTGCTAACAAACGCAAAGAACATTACTACAGCACAAGCCATCATAAGCCGTTCGTCTGTGTTTGTGCTGGGTTGACCCTCCGCATAAATAATCCAAGAACCCATGATGGTAATAGCCAATAGCCAGACCTTTATATTCAGAAATTGAATGAATATACCTTTGATAAACCCTATGTTGAGCCTGGCGGGATTGACTTCATGAAGCTGCTTACTTTTACAAAGCTTTAGGGCTAACCAAATTAAATAAGCGCAACCCAGTATTTTGATGCCAAGACGAATACTGGGGATTTCAGCGACTAAGGCGCCAATACCAAAACCGCAGGCAAGCATAATTAAAAGCCAACCAAAGGGCACAGCACAGGCAAAGGGGAGTGTGCGTCGCAAGCCCTCGTTAGTTGCGATCGCAGTTGTGAGCATTGTGTTTGGACCAGGAGAGAAGGTCATAGCTGCACAAAAAAAGATCAGCGCAATAAATTCATTGAAACTAAAAATAGATAGCATGTTCAATTCTGAATTAATTAGGCTAGATTTTTCACGTCTAGCGGGTAAATCGGACGCCTAATGTGCTGTATATCAAACCAATCATAGTTTGAACTAGTAGGCCCACCTTGATCAGAGTCGCACTCTACAAAGCCTTTGCTAAATGGGAAAAAAACAGGGCGACAATACATTCTGGACTTGAGCAGTACATAGGTTTTAGATTGCAGCTCAATGCCTAGGCTAGTCATGACAGCAATGTCATAAGGTTCAACCCGTTCTGAGCTAATCACAATTTGCGACTCATTTGTTTCAAATAGAACACTTGGACCCATATTGAGAATTGAGCCATTAAATATTGGACCAGTGACTTTGATCTTGCCATCACTAATCGCTTTAACAACACCGGTAAGTTTTAAGGGTTGTTTGCACACACCACGATAAGTCCAACCAGACTTATTGCCAAGCTCGATATCTACAGGCTTATTGAGTCCCACCTGAATGAGCTTTTGCACGGTTTCAGGGTCGGCAATGGGTCCACAGGCAATATTGCTCAAACCAAATTGGAGGGCGGCTTCTAAAATATCGGTCGTATCACAAGGCCCACCGGACATCACATTGTCACTGTGATCTAAGAGTAAAACTGGTCCTGGTGTTATTAATTTCGTGATTTCACGTGCTCTATTGAGTGCTTGTGCAGTCGGAATGCTCTCATAAATAAATCCATCTGCTTGAGACAGAATCATTGCTTGGAGCTCATCAGCAACTTGATTTTCAAGTTCAGAATAGTGAGGATTATTTTGATCTGAAATCACTATCACAGACATCCCCGCATCATAAAAGTCCGCAAGGCTAAAGCCAGCCAAAATAGAGATTCCTAAAATGCCCGGCTTTTGTTCTATTTCGATAGCTGCTTGTACTGCAACTTTCATGGCGCC
>WLNM01000010.1 GCA_009699825.1 Actinomycetota bacterium | reverse complement strand
CAGTTTCCGAGCCAACTCTTGATACAAAGTTATGTAACCAAGGAAATCCAAGTAATAACCGCATAATCAACGTTGTTCCCTTCGGAATTGATATAGACATGAAAAAAGCCGATGTTAGGCTCGTCAAATAATTGAATACGTCACTAGGAGTTAAATGAACGGTTTAGATTCACCATTGAGCGGCAGTGTTAAGTCGCGCTTTGGTGGTGCAGGCAAATATCGCAACAAGGTTGTACTTGGTACAGCCGTTGTTGCTTTTGTGCCGTTCTTGCTCTCAACCTTTGCGGCAAGTGTGACCGTAGGAACCGGTGCCCTCGAATTTGGCCAGGGTTCGCAGCAAGCAATCGCCTGTGATGACACTGTTTACGTAGCCCTTGGCGAAGAGTGGCACGCAAATCCAGCCACCGATGATCCATCTGCTGGATTCTTCCGCCTTCGCACAGCAACGATTTCAAATCTGAACTTAACAACGTGTGCAGGCAAGAAGCTGCGCCTGCGTTTAATTGACGGATCAAGTGCTGAAATTGTTTTGGGATCACTACTTGATGCAAAAGTTCTTCAAGTAACTATTCCGCGCGACGTACCGGTTTCAAATATCGGTGATCCAACAGAATTAGGCCTCACATACCTCACTGGTGAAGGTCAGCCAATTGCAGGTGTAATGGCTGCATCAGTTGGCATGAATGTTTCTGGCACATCTGTCTATGACGGAAGTGCGCTCTCGGATACTTCTGCAGATGTGATGTTCTACCTTGATCCAACTGCAACATTTGTAAATATCGATGGCCAGCAAGTACGCCGTGCCACTGTTGAAACAGTTGCGAACCCAGGTTAATCACATGTCAAAATTAATAGCGGGCTTACTCATCACAATTCTTACTGGAATCGGTTCGATTTTTGCTGGAAACTTTTCGATGGGCAATGCATCATCGGCTGTCGAATTCGGTCAGGGCGTGTATCAAATCGAAGCATGCGATGACTGGGTACGTGTAAATATTTCAACTGGTGCAACTGGCGAATTTGGTGCACCCGAAGGCTTGTCTGCTCTGACTGGAGTAGTTATCTCCAGCTTGGATACCCGGGCATGCGCCGGAACCGAATTCACCATTGCAGCATTTGATGAAGAGAACAATCCACTTCCGATCTATCGAACAGATGGCCTAAGTGGAATGTGCTCAGATATCGGCTGCGCTGGACCAACAGAGATCAAGTTACAGATTGATAACGCTGGCAACTTAACCTCTTCAATTCCGGCATCGCTGTATTTGATTGATCAGAACCCAATGACCGCTGATTTCACAATCACCTTCGTGAATCCAGCAATTCTGGCCAATTCTGTAGGGAGATTGAACATTCAGACCGCGTCTTTGTAGAGGTTCGGGTATCCCCCACATTTCGCCAAATCGGTGAGGGCTGGGGGTGACACGAGTTATACGAGATGTTTGACTAACCACTTAAGACAACAAGGAGAAAAGCACAATGGAGATCTTAAAGTTCGACGAATCAGGTACTGCAGCGCCATCGCGCAAGCGTTCAGGTCGCGGTGCAATTCTTGTTGCCTTCGTAGCAGTCGTATTCGGTGCAAGTACAGCACTCGCATCTGGAACCTTGACTATTAACAACAACGATGGAATCGAATTAGCACAAGGTGTTCAACAAACAACTCAATGCGATACAGACGTAACGATCTCCATGGATTCAGCTTTAGTATTCGATGATCCCAATCCTTCAAAATTCTTTCTTCACGGTATTTCAGTCTCCGATATCGCAGATAACTGCCTTGAAAAAACTCTTCGCTTAAAGGTTTACAGTGCGGGTGGAGAACAACAAAGCTTTTGTACTGTAAACGATATTGTGTGTTTTGGAGATGAAATCGGTACATTCATCGAGGGCACACCAACGCCTGGTGCACCTGGATTCAATACTTTGAATTTCACCTTTGATTCTGTACTAGAAATTGCGGATGAAGACACCGCAAAAAGTGTCACTATTGAAACCATAAGCGCGAAGTAAGGAACCTATAAAAATGTCAATACTTGATCTAGGTACTGGTCCTTCTCGCCCATCAGTGGGCAAGAAGTCGACTCGCATTTTCTTAGGCTTTGGTTTATTGATTGCCGTTATCGGCATCGGTTCAACATTTGCGTCAACGATTTCTATCAATGCAAACCAAGATATTGAATTCGGACAAGGCGTTCAAAAGTCAATCTTCTGTGGTGGCGATGAGAAAATTACCGTTACTCCTATTTCATCATTTGCTAACAGCGATGAGCTTGGTACTTTCGGTTTCACTGGAATCACAATTTCAGATATTCCAGCAGAGTGTTCTGATAGAGACTTTGTAGTCAAGGTTTATGACAACAATGGTGGTTCTCAACCGTTGGAACTTTCACATACTGAAGAGGCCTCAATGAGTCTTGCTAACGTCTGGTGGGCAAATGGATGTCCTGAAGACGAGAGTGGATGTCGCTTGAGCAATTCATCACTTGAAGATGGTTACGCACTCGTTTCAGCAAGTCTTGAAGATTACAATTTGCCAGTTGATATAGCAGATGTAATGGCTGACTCTCCAACATCTTTTACGATCACATTCCTATCTGACGTTCTATCGAGTGAAGATGTGAAGAAGATTGTGATCGAAACTCAGAACGACACATACGGATTTGATAAGTGCGTAGAACTTACAGATTGCACAGTTAACTCTTAGGGAAAGCAGTATCTTCCCCCGTGTTTACTGGAGTAAGCAATGACAAAGAATCGACGAGAAGTATTCTCTGAGTCATCTGCTAACCATGTTTGGATTGAAGGAAGAACCAACGATTTAGAGTCCAAGGTTCTTCTAACTATTACTAATCATGATGGCGAACAAACTGCGCTAATCACTCCTGATGAAATACTTTCAAGCAAAGCAAGTCTCTTTGTAGAGGCTCCAGCTGAACGTGTGCAGGTCAAAGGTAAGTCAACCCTTGCGCGAATGTATCGATATGTTCGTATTGCTGGCTATGCACTTGTGGCCGTGGTTATTTCCTTCTCACTCTTTTCATTTACAGGCGCCGTTAAAGCGCGCATTGTCTTAACTGGATCTATGCAACCGGCGATTAATCCTGGTGACATTATTATTACAACTCCCCCATCTAATAAAACGCCACAAAAAGGTGACATTGTTGCCTACACCGCTCGACGCTTTAATGGCGGTGAAGTAGGAATTTTCTCCCACAGAATCATTGGCGGAGATGCTAAGACTGGCTTCATTGTTAAGGGAGATAAAAACAAGGCCCCCGATGTGCAAAAGCCGATGATGAATGACATTGAAGGCGTTGTGATTGCAATTATTCCGTTTATTGGAAACTTCTTAACGCGCAAAGCGCTTTTCTTAATTGTTCCTACTGTTATCGGCCTGTGGCTCGTCATGGATGCGATGAAAAATGCTGAATAAATTTATCGCCCTGACTGTGGCTGCCTTTTCACTCTTTATTGCCATTCCATCTTCATCTGCAGCATCTGATATTCCTTTGCTCACATGGGAGCGCGGCAAAGAGCAAAATATTGTTCTAGGTGGTTATACCAACCAATCAAGTTGGGAGATTCAACTTGTTGCTAAGGGACAGAATCCTCTTAAGTTTTCGAAGTCGACAGCGAATAAAGATGGGTATTTTGTATATTCACTCTTCTTGCCTAAAGATTTTCCAATTGGTGCATACCGTGTAGAAAGCGTTGGAACATCAGGGGCTGCAAATGTTGTAGCAGGTGTACAAGTAGTTGAGTTGTTGTTTTTTGAAATAATCCGTGTCCCAATTCAATTGTTGTTCCTGCTGACCGTGCTCATTTTCTTACTATCTACACTATCTACATTACGCATTCGACGTTTCGAGCAGATGTCCTACCTTCAAAGTAAATCCGAAGTTCACTTGGCTCCTGCTATTGCCAGTTTCTATCGTCTACGCCGAAGTTCTGTCGCCGGAGTGCAACGATCACTCTTTAAGCACGTAATTAAAAAGGAAGGCGAATTGCTACACAAAATTAGTCCTGCTTTGTGGGCGCTTCTTCCTGTTGCCACCTTTATCTTTGGCTCATACATCGGCATTGCAGCAGGGACTGAACTAGGTATTCCTAATATTCCAATTCTTTTATTTGTTATCGCAGCAATCATCGGAGTTTTCGATCCATACTCTGGATTCACAGCAGCAATTGGTTTTTCAATACTTCAAACCATGCAAGGTCATATTTCAAGTATGCGCGCAGTTGGTGCATTGATGGCGATTGCTCTGTCATGGCTTGCACCTGGACTAATCTCATCTATCTACCGAGAGATGATTGCTAAAGACAATCTTCCAGAAGTGATTAAACGAAGTATTCCAACTCTATTTTCTGCTTTCTTTGGTGGCGCAATTTTCTACTCTTCAGAGCTGCTTTTATCTAGCTTGCTAGATCGCACTGGAGCAATTGTTAACTCTCGCATTGACTTACCGATTGCCATTGGCATCGCAGTATTACTCAAAGAGCGTTTAGAGAAGATGGTTGATCGTCGTGCACTTCTGAGCGATGGCAATATTGAGGTCAAATCAATACTTCTATCTCGAATCATCTCTCCTCGTGCCGTGGGCATATTGGCCCTGTTCTTCGCAGGTGTGACTTACATCTGGACGCAATCACTGATATTTGCCCTCTCAGCAGCGCTCGTATTTATTGTTCCGCTTTTGCTTCTTCAGATCCGCTTTGCATCCCCTGTTGTGAGCGCCCTAGCCAGGGTTCCAAGAAATATTCTTGCTGAATCATCCATCGTCTCTGCGGTATCTTTTGGCATATTTATGTTCATTCAGAGTATGCCTTTTGAAGTAATTCAAAAAGGTAAACTCATCATTTTAGGAGCAGCAGTACCACTGATTATTCACGCTGTATTTAGTTCACTCAGTGATACGCAAGATAGAGAGATGGTGGATGCGCAATGAAGAAGATGACGCTCTTCTTGGCAATTCTTATTCTTTCTCGTGTTGGTGTTGCATATGGCGCCGATCTTGCCCCTAACGGAATACAAAACTTTTTCCTTGGAACATCTAATACAAACGGCACAAATATCAATCAAGTACTTGCACTCCTTGTTGGACCAGCAGGTCCCCCGGGAGCCGCAGGTGTTGCAGGTCGTGATGGTTTTATTGGTTTAAATGGTGTTGATGGAATGCCCGGTGCACCAGGTCCCGTTGGACAACCAGGTCCAGCTGGTCCAGCAGGACCAGCTGGTCCAGCAGGTGCAACTGGAGCGCAAGGACCGATTGGTCCCGTAGGACCAACAGGACCAGCAGCTCCTGGATCACTTGATTACGCAAACGGAACTGTTGGACTATCTGGTTGTGCTGAAAACGTGAACATAAACATCGGAAGTTTATTTACACCAGGTGGATTTAAACTAAGGTCTGTAACAGTAAGCGGAATAAATATTGATACAGTCAAGTGCACAGATCCGTTGAAATTAATCATCTACATAACCAAATTCCCCTGCGAAATCGAACCACCTGCAGGTTATCCCGATGGCAAAGCATGTGTGATCGAAGATAAAGTCATCATGATGTGCGAAACGCCAATAGTGGACTCAACTGATGGTGTCATAACAATTGATAATGAAGCTCTAAGCCCACTAGGCAATACAACATGTAGCAAATATTCCGGTACGGGCAGCATCGATAACTTCTTCTGGAATCCCGCAGATGAGACTGGCTCGTCAATGAATGATCTATATCGAAATCCTAAAATCGATGATCCTGCCCTAGATAATCCCGCCATTGGCGTAGAAATCGTTGTAGCGTGAAACAAACAAGGAGAAGCAATGGCTAAGAAAAAATCGGTATCGAATGCGCCGGTGGTAACTAATCTGCCATTGCCTATTTCTGAAACGCCCCTAGTTATTGACTTGCCAGATGGCCAAAAACTGGTCATCGGCAAGATGTCTCAAGGTTCCGTCATTGAGGTGGCAACATGGCGTGGCACGGGGCGCCCAGATTCTCGTACAAGTCGCTTGATGTTAGGTATGAGCAATGCAGTTGCAGCCTCTCAAACAGAAGCGAGCCAATCTGTTTCAACGCCTGCACCTGCAAAGGTTTTTTCTAATAACAAATTCGATCTCCGCGCACTAATGAGCCGCATCAATATCGCACCAGTGATCAGTGCACTCAAAGCAGTGAAATCTAAGGCTCCTAAGCGCCTTGAAATTCTAAAGAAAAATGAACCAGAAGAATTCACAACATCAGTTGATATCGATGAGTGGCTAGCAAAAATTACGAGCAAGGCAGAAGCGAAACGTGCAAGGACGGCTAAAGCGCCTACAAAAGCACCAGTTAAAAAGGCTGCTAAAACCCGCAAGTAAACGCAATCGACCGTATGATATTAGCCATGAGAAAGTATCTTGGCATTGCTGCTTTGATTATCGTCATAGCATTTGCCTTTGGAATTCGCGTATCACACCCTCATTCAGGATTAAAGAATGCACTGGGTTCAGCTAATTCTGGAATTGTTGTCTATAAGAAATCTCATGACTTTGCTGTTGGCGATAAAATCCTGGCAAAAACCACAGATGATGCATCCAGCCCCGTGCTAGCAATCGTTCGCTCTGTAGATAAAGAGGCACTTGAGATTCAATCAGGCATTGCAACTGATCGTATTGAGGCCAGTGCCGCCTTTGGAAAGTTAATTGTTATGGTGCCATTTATCGGCACAATTGCTCAAGTAATTGGACTCTAGATTATTTAATTTGTTATTTAATTTTAGCCACGAAGGTCAAACGCAAAGCAATTTCATCTGGCTTTAAAACCAAGTTTGAACCCAGATTTGTGGCAGCTGTTGCAAAGAGCTGCGGACTATTTTTCGATAATTTGATACTGAATTCGAGGGCTCGCAGCTTTCCATCATCGGGGTTCTCAGTTTTTACATCAAATCCACCAAGAATTTGGGCATAAATAATTTCGGCATCTGCAGGCAAACCTTCGCTTCTCTTAAAGTTCGCAATGTCATCGGCGATCAAGGCAGAGTTAAATCCGTTATAGACCAGGGATAAACCCTTGTTGTAGTTATATCCGGATGAAATCTGCTTTATTTGAGTGGTTACAGCTGCGCTGGAATTAGCAAGGTTCGGGACGAATGAGATTGTCGCTAGAAATATGACCATCAATGCGAGCAATAAGTCCGCATACATCCACCCAGCAAGAGGTGAAGCATCTTCGGCTTCTACGTGCTTTGTTCGTGAGCGCATTAAATATTTCGCTTAAATATTTGATTCTTAATGGCTTTAACCTCAAGCAAGAGATCGCGGTGCGTTGGCAATTCTTTAAACTTCTTCTCAAGTGTTTTCGTGCTCTTGTCCAGGGCATCTGTGGCATTGAGTAATTGACGTAGCGCTGTTGCCATATTTGCATTCATTGTCAGAGGTGTTATCGCTTGCTTCGTAAACAAATAAGCAGAAATATCTAGAGCTAAAGCAGTGCGTTCATGATCCAGAGCTGAGATTGCGTCTTGACGAAGATTTTGATTTCGGCGACCTAGATATGCCGTCAGCAACGTCAATAAAATAACCAACAAAATCAGAACGAAGTCGAGAAACGCGATGCGTCCGATGGTCCACTCTTTAGCCAATACGCCATAACCGTTCTGCCAGAACTCTAGAAAGTTAACAACCGCAATTGAGTTCTTACTTGTATACAGAGAGAAAGCACTTGTTGCCTTACTGACAGCGATCCATGTCAGAGCAACGGGTAAAAACACGATGCTATTTCGGATAACAACTAAAAAATGATTAAGCGTTTCTGCCGATCGCATTGAATGAATCTCAGGATTAGGTAAGAACTCCATCGGATTAACCGATGCCCACATGGACAAGTTTTTACGAGTGCGCAAACTTTCAGATAAACGTTTTACGTAAGGATCTTTTGCGACTTTGTGTTTTTCGGCCCACTGTTCAAGAGAATCGGCAAGGACGACGTTCTCTTCAGACTTCTTCGCTTTGGCCACTGCAAGAGGTTACTTGAGTCGAGGCGATGTTGCTATATCAAAGAGATGAATTCCTAGGGCTTCACCACAATGCGAACAACATCTTCTGGAGTTGCACTCCCCCGTAGTTCGGCCTCGACATTAGTGGCTATCCCGTTTATTTGAGCCGCTGCCAAAAATGTTAGCTGCGATGCAATCTCTGTCATCCAGTAAAAAGCCGCAGGGCCTGCGCGGTCCAGAATCCTATGGGCTTCTGCAATCTGTGAATCGCTAAATTTCTCCCGGTCATTCTTATCATCATCGATCACAGAGAGTAAGAATCGTTTGATATCCAATCCGACACCGGTGGGATCAGTTGAGTTTTCAACGAGCTCTTTAAGTTCGGCATCTAGGCCGCGTGGTTTTTTCTTACGCTTTTTGCGGTTGAGAAATAGAAAGACAACGAGGGCAATTGCTATGAATTCGAACATGTTCCAAAGTTACTGGGCGTGACTGACACTAGATAATCTGCGCCAAAATCACGCGTGCCTGGTCACCAAAGTGCGGGCTGCCTTTTTCATAGACATCGATGCGCAGTATTTCTGGCGTGGTAATTCTTTTGGCAGCGGCCAGTGAATCTAACTCTTCTTGAAAATCCTTACCTTCAAAGTGTTCATTATTTACACCAATAACAATCCAACCCGCAGGACGCACAAGAGATAAAACATTCTTGAGTGCATCTGGTCCAAGATGACCATGCGTAAATGTTCCTGAACATATAAGTGCGTCATATGGTTCGAATTTATTTGTTACTGGTTGCGTCAGATCGCATTCATTGAGGTTTGTATAAACTGGAGATTCATCTGTGCGCTTCTTGCCTTTAGCTTCTGCCAGCATTTCGGGCGAAATATCCAAACCATCTATGCTTAATTGAAATCTCAAGTGAGATAGATACATCCCAGTTAAACCAGTGCCGCAACCGATATCTATAACGCGTGCTACTTCATCCAAATCGATAGGTATATGTTCGTTAAAAACTTCTGAGATTGCCTTGGGGTATCGATATTGCTTGGCATCGACAAAGGAAGATTCATACGTGCTGGCCCATTTTGCATATAAGCGACGATTATCCTCTGGAGTCTTAACTGAGTACGCCTCGTCTAACCCCAGCACCTTTTCATCTGACATGAGCGAGAGTTTATGGAATTGGAGTATCGATTACTAGGTTAAGCAGGACGGAATGAGTCTTTAGCTTCTGTCTGTGCGTGCTTAATCATGATGTGTCTAGTCACAGAGTATTCAGCCACAGATTCTGCGCTCATATCTTTTCCAAAACCACTGCCTTTAACTCCTCCATGTGGAGCTTCTGATGCAATTGGTAAGTGATCGTTAATCCAAGTAACTCCAACTTCTAGTTGGTGCGTCACGCGCATCGCACGTGCAACATCGGTAGTCCAAACCGAAGAAGCCAAACCATATGCGCAGTCATTAGCCAGTGAGATTGCTTCATCTTCGGTAGAAAATGGCAATACAACAACAACTGGTCCAAAAATTTCCTTTTGAACCGCATCGCTATTTTGCTTAGCTTCCGTTATTAGAGTTGGCGGGTAGTAAAAACCTTCTGAGTCAGGGATGAATCCACCAGTGTGAATAGTGGCACCTGCCGCCTTTGCGTTTTCTACAAAACCATGGACGCGTGTGCGATGTTCTGCGCTAATAAGCGGACCGATATCGCTGGTGGCATCATGTGGGTCGCCATATTTAATCGATGACATCACTGAAGTTAGTTCTTTGACTGCTGCATCAAATTTGGATGCATGTACATAAATTCGTGTAGCCGCTGTGCAATCTTGTCCTGTGTTATATGTAGAACCCATGGCAAGTGCGTGCGCCATTGCCTTGATATCCGCGTCTTCAAAGACAATTGCTGGGGCTTTACCACCGAGTTCGAGATGAAGACGCTTTGTTGTTTTAGATGCCTCAGCCATGATTGCTTGACCTGTCGTGGTAGCACCCGTTACCGAAATCATTGCAATGTCTTTATGTCCAACGAGTGCTTTACCAAGATCATCATCACCAGAAACAACATTGAGCAAACCTTTTGGCAATCCTGATTGCACAGCGATTTCTGCCATTCGTAATGCGGTACTTGGTGTTGATGGAGCTGGTTTTAGAATTACCGCGTTGCCTGCAGCAAGTGCTGGACCGAATTTCCAGATAGCCATGATCAACGGAAAGTTCCACGGTGCAATCGAACCAACGATTCCGATTGGGCGTTTAATTAACATCGACGTATAACCCTCGGATAGAACTCCGGCGCCTGTGCCATCGAGTGAACGTGCGGCTGCTGCAAAATACTTGAGGTTATCTACTGCAAATGGAAGTTCGCCATCACGAAAGACAGCAATGGGTTTTCCACTTTCGCGTACTTCAAGTTCAGTTAGTTTCGCACTGTCGGCAGCTATTGCATCTGCAAAGTTAAGAAGTGCTGCGCTTCGTTGTGCCGGCGTCATTTGTGACCACTGCTTGTAGGCTGCCTTTGCGCCAATGATTGCGCTCTCTAAATCAGCGGTTGTAGCTGCTGTGTAGGTAAAAGTTTCTTTCGGCTTCGCGGGATTAACCAACATAATTGGCGAACCCTTGCCAAGTACGTATTCGCCATTTATATAGGCGCTATACATTGTCATGGTTTACGCATCTGCTAACAGAATCGAATCAGAAGCGCTCCATGACAAATGACATGTAGAACCAACTGGTGGCACCTGATTGAGTGCACAAGAAACTTTTACCAACTGCTCAAATCCGCAGTCAAAAAAGAGAAGACTAGAGCCACCATAGAAATTGGAACTGACAAGTGTTCCCGAAATCGTGCCTGCTATCCCGAGTGAAATATCTTCTGGCCGCAGTACGAGTACTGCTTTAGCACCAGCTGATAACGCAGTTACAGGAGTTGGCAGTGACTTGCCTTGAACAGTGATTGTTCCACTACCAAGAGTGCCTGCAAATAAATTGCTGGTACCGATAAAGTCAGCCACAAATTTTGTCTTAGGAGCGCTGTACATCTCAACCGGTGTTGCAATCTGAACAACTACGCCTTTATCCATCAGTGCGATTCGATCGGCGATAGACATCGCTTCTTCTTGATCGTGAGTAACGATTATGAAAGTAATGCCAGCTTCATGTTGCAAACGCTTGAGTTCGAGCTGCATTTCTGAGCGGACTTTCTTATCTAGTGCAGATAATGGCTCATCTAATAACAAAATCTTTGGGCGCTTTACAATGGCGCGAGCAAGAGCTACTCGTTGTTTTTGACCACCTGATAATTGAGAAGGACGGCGATCTTTCTGATCAATTAATGCAACAGTTTTGAGTACATCATGAACTCTCTGATCAATCTCAGTCTTATCCAACTTCTCGCGGCGCAATCCGTAGGCAACGTTGTCATAAACGTTTAGGTGCGGAAATAAAGCATATGACTGGAACATTAAATTAACTGGGCGCTTATTTGCAGGCACAGAGAGCAAATCTTCATTAGCTAATGTGACAACGCCTGAATCAAGAGATTCAAGGCCCGCCAGTGCGCGCAGCAGTGTGGTTTTTCCGCATCCAGATGGACCAAGGAGAGCAAAGAATTCGTTTTCACGAATATCTATGGAAACGTTGTTGAGCGCTTGCACATCACCGTATCGCTTGGAGACCCCTGCGATATTTAGAAATGAACTCATATTTGATCCTGCACCTTTACGTTTCGTTGAGCGATTGTGACAATTAATGCGCTTATAAGCAAAACAACTGTGGCTAATGCGTTAATTTCTGGCGAAACACCAAATCGAACCATCGAATAGATAATAATTGGCAAGGTAGGAGTGCTTGGGCCATCAGTAAAGAAAGCAATTACAAACTCATCGAGTGAGAGCGTGAATGCAAGTAAGCCACCGGCAATGATTGCTGGTTTGATGCTTGGCAGAGTAATTCTAAAAAATGTTCCGACAGCGGAATCACCCAAATCTTGTGCTGCCTCTTCAAGGGATGAGTCAATCTGAGACAGACGTCCACGGACGATTGCGGTTACAAAGGCCATACAAAAGAGTGCGTGACTAATGATGACTGAGTGCAATCCTAAAGTCAGATGAAGAGATGTAAATAGTGCGAGTAATCCAATTGCAAGTGCTAGGTCAGGAAAAATAGCCGGGGTCAGTGCAACGGCTTCAAGTGCCGAAGATTTTTGATATCTCGCTAATCCAATAGCGAGCAGCGTTCCAAGAACAATAGAAATGATTGTTGTAACAATTGCAACAATAAGGGTGTTCTTAAAACCTTCCATGATTTTTGGGCTATGAATTAACACCGAATACCACTTTGTACTAAATCCAGTCCACATAAATGGGGAATCAGATTTATTAAATGACATAAAAATAAGCACTGAAATTGGTAGGTATAAAAAGACCAATACGCCGTAAAGCGGTATGCGCAACCAACCGAGTTTGTTATGCACGGGCATCACCCAGCACGCGTCGATTAACGCGTGCTTGGATAAAGAAGAGCATCAAAAGCATTATGACCATTGAGAGCGCAAGCACTGAGCCAAATGGCCAATCGCGCGCCTTTAAGAATTGATCTCTAATCAGGTTACCAACCATGATTGTTTTTCCGCCACCTAATAACTCAGGAACAATAAAGTTTCCAACACTTGGTACAAATACAAAGATCGCACCGACTAAAACACCAGGAAGAGCCAAGGGCAAAGTCACTTGTCTAAACGCTTGCGCAGGTGTTGCACCTAAGTTAATAGCCGCTTCTTTCATTGCTGGATCAATACGAACAAGGGCTGAATAAATTGGCAAGATCATCAATGGGATGTAGGCGTAGAGAAGGCCTAAAACAATTGCACTTGGTTTATACAGAAGTTCTAAGGGCTGACTAATGACCCCCATGTTAATTAAACCTTTGTTGAGAAAACCTTGGGTATTCAGCAGAACAATCCATGCGTAAGTTCGGATCAGAAAGTTGGTCCAAAATGGCAAGACAATTAGCACCAACAACAGGTTCTGCCGATTGGTGGGTAATTTAGTTATTGCGTAGGCAACCGGAAACCCAATAAGAAAAGCAAGAATGGTCGTTGTTGATGCGATAAGAATAGATTTAATTAAGACGCCTAAATAGAGCGAATCTAGTGCGCGTGTGTAGTTTTCCGCTGTAAAGATAAATTCGATTCCGCCATAGGTGCCACGAGATAAAAATGTATAGGCGATGATGAAACCCAGCGGGATCAACATAAATGCGGTGATATATGTCAGCCCCGGAACTAAGAAGACGGCACGCGAAAGAAGAGCGCGACGCTTGATTGCGTCGCGCCCTTCTGACTTAACCGCTAGAGCCATTTAGTAATTGGCTTTGATTACTTGGCCGTTACTTCAGTGGCTATTCGTGTGTACAGAGCAGAAGCATCGCCGAGATCAACAAGTGCTTCATTCTTCAAGAGTTCAGCTGGAGTAATACCCATATTTGGATAAGCGCCAACAAGTGCTGGCAATGACTTTTCCATTGCTGGCACATTTGGAACCTTGTAAAGAATGTTGTCGACGACCCATGACTGAACATCCTTATCAAGGATGTAGTTGATGAATGCGTGAGCAGCTTCTTTATTCTTAGAAGTTTTTAGAATCACCATGGTGTCAGTGAAAAGATCTGATCCTTCTTTTGGAACTACGAATTTAATGTTCTTATTCTCCGCAATTCCATAGTTGCACCAGCCATCCCATGCTTCAACCATTACCGCTTCACCTGTAACTAAGCGGGTATAGAAAGTTGTGTCATCGTAAGCAAGTAAGTTCGACTTAGCCTTAACGAGAAGATCCTTGACCTTACCCATTTCTGCTTCGTCCTGTGTGTTAAGTGAATAACCAAGAGCACGCTGTGCTGGAAGCATTAACCAACGCTCAGTTGCAAGCATTGTTACCTTGCCCTTGTACTGTGGTTTTGGCATTAACAAGTCATTCCAACTTGTTGGTTCGTTACCCTTCATCAAATCTGAGCGGTAGCAAATACCAGTTGTTCCCCATGAATAAGGCATTGAGTACTTATTGCCTGGGTCATAAGCGAGCTGCGCTGCTTCTGGATAGAGGTTTGCTTCATTTGGAATAAGTGTCTTATCCAAATCTTCGATCAAACCTTGTGCTGCAAGTGCTTGCGCAAATTGACCAGAGACGAATGCAACGTCAATTCCTGAATCTCCACCAGCTGTTAGCTTAGCCATGATTTCTTCATTAGTTGCGTGGTTTGTAATTGTTACTTTGGTTCCAAATTTTTCCTCAAACTTAGCTGGCAAATCTTCTGGGTTGTATGCCGCCCAGTTACTCACAGTCAAAGTTTGCGTACTGAGATCTGCATTTGGGTCCAGTGCTGTAGCACCGGAATCTGAACTGCTACATGCAGATAATCCGAGCAATAGTCCGGCGATTGCCGTTGCGGCTATTGCTGTACGTGAAATTCTCATGAAGTTCCTCTCAAGAAATGCACCCGCACTGGGCACAAAGAATTACTTCCTACCTTAGAGAAAAAAACCGGGATTTTCTAGAGTGTTCGGCCCTAAAAAGGACGTTGTTTACAACTTTGGCGCCGTGTTGTTGGATTAGCCCATGACACAGCAAAATTTAACTGTCCTATTTATGCCCGAGTCTGCCTACGGCCCAACAAACCAATGTATTGGCATCGGCTACCGCCTTCTCAAAGCTGGCCACCGCGTTGTCTTTGCCGCCGAAGCATCATGGGAAGGAAAATTAAAGGCACTTGGTTTTGAAGAAGATTTAGTTAATTTGGCACCACCAGCGCCAGCAGATTCCGATGTAGATCCTGGACAGTTTTGGACGGATTACATTCGCGATACATCACCAGAGTTTCGAAAGCCAACAATAGAACAACTCGAAACTTTTATTAAACCGACATGGCAGGCGCTCATCGATGGTGCAATGTATTGCGAACCACAATTACGCGACATCATTAAGCGGGTCAATCCTGATGTAATTGTTGAAGATAACGTTGTTACATTTCCAGCACTGATGACTGCTGGTAAACCATTTGTAAGAATCGTTTCTTGCAATCCGCTTGAGATTAAGGGCTCCAAAGTCGCACCAACATTTTCGGGATATGCAGCCAATGATTCAAGCAACTGGGACACATACCGAGCCGAATACAAACGCACTCACTATGACATGTGGTCATCATTTAATGCATGGGTGCAAGAACAAGGTGCCCCTGCATTGCCAGAACTAGAATTTATACACGAATCAAAAGATGCCAACTTGTATGTGTTTCCTGAAGTTGCTGACTACGTTAAAGAACGCCCACTTAATGCAACATGGACGCGCATTGATTCCAGTGTTCGCGAAACGGATAGTAAATATGACATTCCATCTGAAGTTGCAAAGCGTCCAACTGATTCAAAATTGATCTATCTCTCCCTTGGTTCACTGGGTTCTGCTGACGTGGGTCTCATGAAGCGTTTAATTGAGGTACTAGGAAAAACTAAACACCGCTTCATCGTCAGTATGGGTCCACAACACGAGCAGATCACATTGGCTGCAAATATGGTGGGTTCTCAGTTCTTGCCTCAAATAAACATAATTCCGCAGGTTGATCTCGTCATTACTCATGGCGGAAATAACACTACGACGGAGGCGATGCACTATGGAAAACCAATGATTTTACTTCCGCTCTTCTGGGATCAATACGACAATGCACAACGCATGCACGAACTTGGTTTTGGTGTGCGCCTTGCAACGTATGCATTTACTGAACAAGAGATGCACAACGCACTTGAATCCCTCTTAAGCGATGATGCACTTGGAAAAAAGATGCGAGAAAATGCTGCTCAGATTCAACAACGAGATGGCTTGGGTGTGGCATCTGCTCTTATTGAAAAGGTTGCACTTGCTCATAAATCCAATTAAGTCTTCGTAAACATGCATCTATCCAAGACGCAATGCCAACAGCTCTTGCCGGCATCTCGCGCCGACTTGATTACGGGTTGCTCCGATGTCTCAGTTGATTTTCCAATTTCTGAATCTGCGGGCATTCTAATATTTGAATCAGATGGTCAGAATTTCATCGCGCCCTATGTGAAATCAAAAGGTATACAGCGTGCACAATCTAAAGATGGTGTGACTGCAAAACTTTTGAGCAACTCCTTGCCCGACGGTTTACGTTCGACTATGCACATTGGCACATATTCACACGAACGTTTTATTTCAGTAGATCAGAGCAATGAATCAGTAGTCCTCGATGAATCCATTATTGTTAAATGGCAACTCACTGCAAATAAGTCACTTGGTGCACATAAAGAAGAAGTACTAGCCGATAATGCTTTTGAGTATTTACCAGAGTTATTGGGCAACATCTATTGGAATGAGAATCTCTTAGCAAGTATTAACAAATACATTCAAGGCACTACAGATGGTTGGACGTGGTGTAAAGAAAAAGCCGAAGAAAACGACCTTGGTATGTGGCTAGATAATTTGGCACTATTGACCAAAGAAATGCATCGGTGCCTTGAAGGATTAATTCATGGCGATTTTCATGTAGGACAGATCTTAAAAGAACACCACAAAGATAAATTCTGGGTCATAGATTTTGAGGGTGACCCGCTTACAAATATCGCCGAGAATTCAGATTTACTCCACGATATAGCCAGCATGTGTGCTTCTTTTTTTCATGTTGGCGCAGTCGCTATTAAATATGGCGCAGAAGTAGACCAGATAAAAGAGTGGGTTGTTCAAGCCGAATCCACTTTCACTGCAAAGTATTTTGGTGACAAAACTTTCGATGTTTCGGCGCTTCATTCGTTGATGCGTACCCTTGAAAACCGAGAATTAAAATATGCAGATAAATTCTTGCCGCAATGGCGTTATGCACCAGAGTTTGCAATCACTTATATGGAAGAGTTGGGCTATGGATCCAATTAAGTTTGGCGAAGATTTAGCTCGCAAAGCTGATCTCGCTCACTCACTTTCTACTCAAAAGTTTGCATGGCCAAACCTTTCCGGGCAATCACTTGTTTTTATGGCAATGGGATCCTCTGCCTTTGCTGCTCAATCAATGGTTACGCGCCTTCAATCTTGTGGAAGCGATGCCACATTCACTCTTTCAAGTAATCCGACTCCTCCCCAATCCAGCACAGGTAAAACATTGATTGGCATATCTGCTTCAGGCAATTCTGTGGAAACAAATGCTGCCTTTGATGCAGCAGGTGGATACAAAGAGAAAATTTGGCTTACAAATTCAGCAGAACGTGGCAATCTCACGGTTGCAATGAATGCTGGGATAGAAAGTGGTGGTGTTGCATCCCTTACATATATGGCAACTCACGTAGCGTTACTGAGATTATTTGAATCACTAGGTTGTATTGACGGCTTAGAAAAATCGATTGAATCCGCCGCTGTTGCAATTGCAGATATTTACACGCGCAAAGAATTGTGGCTTCCAGAGTTAATTAACCACATAAAATCTCCTGCTGGTTCATATTACATAGCACCTGCAGATCGTTTGTGTAGCGCGCAACAGAGTGCATTAATGATGCGAGAGTCTCCACGTCTACCATCTGTTGGCTGCGAAACTGGCGACTGGAGTCATATTGACGTGTATTTAACAAAGACTCTTGATTACCGTGCAATTTTATTTCCTGGTTCACAATGGGAAGACCAATTATTTAAATGGACGCAAGAACGTGGATCCAAGGTTATAACTATTGGCTTTGATCACCCTCACGCAACTTCGTCGCTTCGATATACAAATGACTCAGACCCACTTGTTCGCTTACTCGCAGAAACAACCTTTGCTGAAATTCTTGCCCAGCACCTGTGGGTTACAGCTTGATCATGTAT
>WLNM01000001.1 GCA_009699825.1 Actinomycetota bacterium | reverse complement strand
CCTATGGCTGGTCGCGAAATCAGCGGGCCACAGTCAGCTCGTGGTGACTTATTTGCTGGTCGCACGTGGATTGTTACGACGGGGGAGTCCGCTGAAAAACACAGTATCGATGTTGCAGCAGAACTGATTTCCATATGTGGCGGCGTACCTATTTACATGGACCCAGAAAACCATGATCGGGCAATGGCGCTGGTATCTCACACTCCTCAAATGCTGGCTAGTCTCTTGGCAGCTCAATTAATCGAAGCAGATCCACAATGGCTTGCTTTGATCGGGCAAGGTTTTCGAGATTTCACCCGCATCGCAGATTCAGACCCCCTTTTATGGAAAGACATCATCAGTGAAAATGCAACCAATATTCTTCCCGTTTTAAGTAATTTTCGTAAAAGCTTGGAGAAGATCGAATCCGAACTTAATAATTCTTCTGCTGCGCAATCATTTATTGAATTGGGTAACAGAGGTCGAAAATTAATTCCCGGAAAACACGGAAATGTGGCTCGATCATATATTTATCTACATATTGTTATTGATGACAAAGCGGGTCAATTGGCGGCAATATTTAATGATTGTGCGTCGGCAAGTGTCAATATAGAAGATGTTTCGATAGAGCATACGCCTGGTCAAAACACTGGTTTAGTAACGCTATCAATTTTAGATGAGGAAAAAGCACAATTTTTAGAGCTTTTTCTGACACAACAAGGCTGGAAAGTTCATTTAACTAGTAATTAAGCACTCTGGCTAGCCGTAGAATTACGGCATGGGAATCGTTGTAGCTATTGATGGTCCCAGTGGGGCTGGCAAATCAAGTACGGCGAAATTAATTGCTCATCGCGCTGGCTGGAATTATTTAGATACCGGTGCTCTTTATCGCGGCGTTACGTGGTTGAGTTTAGAAAAAAATGAAGAAGATGCCCACAAACTTATAGATCTGCTGAAACATTTTCCTTTGAAATTTAACTGCGATCCTCAAAATCCGATTTTGCACGTTGGCCAAACGGATGTAAATCTTGCGATACGTTCACAGGAAGTAACTGATCGCGTAAGTTATATAGCGGCGATTCCTGAAATCAGAAAAGAACTATTGTCGATCCAACGTCAATACATAAAGAACGCACAACGGGGAATAGTTGTCGAAGGAAGAGATATTGGAAGTGTGGTTGCTCCAGAAGCTACCTTGAAATTATTTCTTACCGCTGATTTGCAATCGCGGGCTTCTAGACGAGAAGCTGAGATTGACAGTGATGTTTCCACTCAAGAAGTTAAGGCTTCTTTAGAAGGTCGCGATCAGATTGACACAACACGTAAGGTTTCACCATTGCAAAGGCCTACGGACGCAGTTTTAATTGATTCAACGCTGTTAAACCTCGATGAAACCGTCGATCGAATCTGGGAGTTGCTGCGTGAGCGCAATTTACTTGGTTTACCAATAGTTGGAATCTTAGGCAGACCAAACGTTGGGAAATCAACGTTAATAAATCGATTTATTGGCAGACGCGAGGCAATCGTTGAAGATACTCCAGGAGTAACGCGAGATCGTGTGCAGTACGAATGCGAATGGGGCGGTCGTAGATTTATTGTTATGGATACAGGCGGTTGGGAATCTAAACCGGATGGAATTTCAATAGCGGTCAGTGCCGGCGCTGAAATCGCAATGGAGCAATCAGATGTTCTTTGCTTTGTCGTGGATGCTCAAATTGGAGCGTTGGATGAAGATGATGTTCTGGTTCAAGAATTACGAAAAGCTAAGAAACCTATAATTCTTATTGCCAACAAAGTTGATAGTGAACGTGAAGAATCAGATGCACATTCATTATGGAGTCTTGGTTTAGGTGAACCCTTCTTTGTTTCTGCTTTGCATGGGCGAGGAAGTGGTGATCTCTTAGATAAAGTCGTTTCGCATTTACCTGAAGTTGGCAGAGCACAGGTCCAAGATGGTTATCGACGCGTTGCTCTGATAGGACGTCCTAATGTGGGAAAATCATCTTTATTGAACGCTCTCGCGGGTGAAGAAAGATCTATCGTTTCTGAAATTGCTGGAACTACACGTGATCCTGTTGATGAATTGATCTCATTTGGTGGTTCAACGTGGAGATTTATTGACACGGCCGGTTTACGTAAACGTTCTAATCAAGCTAGTGGTACTGATTACTACGCTTCACTTCGTACACAAGCAGCATTGGAACGTTGCGAAGTAGCTGTTGTTGTTTTAGATGCGAGTGAGGCAATTTCAGAGCAGGATTTACGTATTATTACAATGGCGGAAGAAGCTGGTAAAGCTATGGTAATTGTTATGAATAAATGGGATCTCGTGGATGAAGACCGCAGAGACCAACTTGACCGAGAAATTGATCGACATTTGGATCAAGTGGAGTGGGCCCAAAGAGTAAATGTTGCTGCAAAAACTGGATGGCATAGGGATCGACTGGCTCCAGCTTTACGTACTGCAATTGATTCGTGGGAAAAACGCGTTCCAACTTCTAAATTGAATGCTTTCTTGGGGGCTCTTATTGGGGCCACACCACCACCAGTTCGTGGAGGAAAGCAACCTAAAATCTTTTACGCAACTCAAGCCGGTATCGCCCCGCCTAAATTCATCATATTTTCTAGTGGTTGGATTGAAGCTTCCTACCGAAGGTTTATAGAGCGTCGACTTCGTGAGGAATTTTCATTCCCGGGCACTCCTGTTCAGGTAGCAATACGCGTTAAGGAACGCGAGAAAATTTAGTATTTCGCATGAATAGAAATCTAAACGTTCCGAATGCGCTAAGCATCCTACGATTATTAGGTGTACCTGTATTTATATTCTTCGCATTAGTTAGTAAACAAGATGTATTTGCAATTCTAACCTTAATGGTTGCTGGTGCCACGGATTATTTTGATGGAAAAATCGCGAGAGCCTGGAATCAAACTTCAAGCTTTGGAGCGCTACTAGATCCCGCAGCCGATCGTATATATATTGTGGCAACACTCATAGTCTTGTATCTGCGAGATGCAATTCCTTTGTGGGTTGTGCTACTACTGCTGGGCAGAGATGCGATACTCGCTCTTATAACCCTGGTCATGAAGTTACGAAACATCGCACTTTTGGAAGTTTCCTTTCTCGGTAAAGCTTCGACTTTCAATCTTTTATATGCTTTTCCACTTCTACTGTTGGCGACTCATGAATCCACGATGGGTCATGTCTCTTTTGTCCTAGGTTGGAGTTTCGCAACGTGGGGGATAGTGCTTTATATTTATACGGGTTTGATCTATTTCCAAAGCGGTATTAAAAGGATTAGAGTAGGTTCCATAAACTTCTAGAAGTGGATGTAAAAATGTCTAATATTCCCGATTTACTCAAGTACACCAAGGAACACGAATGGGTGGCTCCAACGGCAACTGCTTTGGTTTATCGAGTCGGAATCACAGATTACGCCCAGGCTGCTCTCGGAGATATTGTTTACGTCCAATTACCTAAAATTGGTGAGACATTAACTGCGGACAAAGTATGCGGGGAAGTAGAATCAACAAAGAGCGTTTCGGAAATATTTTCACCCGTTACCGGCAACGTAACAGCCGTAAATTCTGATTTAAATTCAGTCCCTGAATCAATCAATAGCGATCCATACGGAAAAGGTTGGCTCTTCGAAATATCCGTTGAAGTTGAGCCAGAAACACTACTTTCAGCCACTGATTACGCTGGCATTACGGCTTGACCCGCAGGGTTACATCCCCCTAGTGTCACCCTTAAGTTCAAGGTGAGCCCAAAGATTTCAAGGGAAGGGGTTATTCGTGGCAGCAGTTGAAAATGAACGCGAATTAACCTCAACACTGAGCCTAGGACTACGAAGCATTGATGTTCCCGGTGAGATATCTCAGGCAGAAATATTTCTACAAAAAACCGATGCATCAATCAAGTCAATTATCGATGAAGTCTGTGCACCAGGCTCGAAAAAAGCTATGTTGGTCATTCACCGTGGTCCAGCAGAAGGTTCTCGTTTCTTATTAGATAGCGATCAAATTTCTATAGGACGTTCCCCCGAGAGTGATATTTTCTTTGATGATGTGACCGTTTCTCGCAAACATGCACGGATTGAACGTTCAAACAATGAGTTTGCAATTCTTGATTCTCAAAGTCTTAATGGAACTTATGTAAATTCAATTTCAATCGCAAAGCAAGTTCTGCATATGGGAGATCAGTTACAAATTGGTAAGTTTCATGCGCTATTTTTTGGTAATTCACATATTAAATCTTCAGGGGAGAAGTAATGAGCGTTCCTGCACGTGCCTATCTAAGCATTGGTGAAGTTCTCACGAAATTGAGAGGGGATTTCGCAGATATTACAATTTCAAAAATACGATTTCTAGAATCAGAGGGTCTAATTGATCCACAAAGAACTCCATCGGGTTATCGAAAATTCACAGGCTCGGATCTTGAACGTTTAAGGTATGTATTGCTTGCCCAACGAGATCAATATTTACCTCTTCGCGTTATCAAGGAGAACCTTGATGCACTAGATCGTGGATTACAGCCTGCGGCAACTTCTGGTGGTATAGCCGTCCCTCGACCATCACTTGCCACTGTTGATGGCGAAATGGCGCCATCTGCCTTTGCTGAATCCAGCGAAATGCGTCTTTCTCGTGAAGAACTTCTTACAGCCAGTGGGTTAAGTGAGAACGCTCTCGTCGAATTAGAATCATTCGGACTCATTGCACCCCGCGGTCGACACTACGACGGTGATGCTCTTGCTGTTGCTAAGGCCGTAACCGAGATGGGTACATTTGGAATCGAACCCCGCCACTTGCGTTCTTTTAAATCTGCAGCTGATCGCGAAATAGGTTTGATTGAACAGGTGATTACCCCACTTAATCGTCAGAAAAATGCCGAATCAAAGGCACGTGCACAAGAAGTTCAAAAGGAAATTGCCTCACTTTCAATCCGCTTACACGCATCATTGGTGCGCGGTGGATTAAATCGCCTGCGCTAGACCAGTATTGATATGAGTATGGTTGCTATGCAGGTAGTTGGTGTTCGAATTGAGATGCCGTCTAACCAACCCATAGTGCTTTTAAAAGAAATTGATGGAGTTCGTTTCTTACCGATTTGGGTCGGTGCTGTGGAAGCCACGGCGATCGCTTTTGCGCAGCAAGGTGTAATACCTCCGCGGCCGCTAACTCATGATTTAATGCAAGATATTGTTGAATCCTTAGACGCCACCCTCACCGCCGTGCAAGTTACCGCGATAGAAGATGGTGTTTTTTTAGCGTCATTGCTTCTTAGAGATCCAGAAGGAAAAGCTATAAGTGTTTCCTCTAGGCCATCGGATGCAATTGCCTTAGCCCTTCGTACTCACAGCAATATTTTGGCGGATTCCGATTTACTCGACAATGTCGGAATAGAAATTCCAGACGACGTTGCCGAAGACGCGGCTGCAGCATCAGGGGAGAGCACTGAATTAGAGAAATTCAGAGAGTTTTTAGATCAGATCAATCCCGAAGATTTCGCTGGGTAAGCAGATAGAGTATGAATCTCTCAACCTCAGGTATAGGTTTTGGGAGTGTCGTTCCGCCTTTTTACGCTGCGGTGGCTCTATCCTTAAGCACTCCCCAAGAGAATTGAGATTCCCCTCATGATGTCTACGCCTGATTTCGAACTAATCGGCTATCGCGGTGCAACTGCGTGTTCAGCAGCAGGAATTAGTTACCGTCAGCTTGATTATTGGGCGCGCACTGGATTAGTTGAACCGAGTATCAGACCAGCCGGGGGATCTGGATCCACACGCCTCTATGGATTTCGTGACATTCTCGTTCTCAAAATTGTAAAACGACTACTTGATGCAGGGGTTTCTCTACAAAATATTCGAACTGCAGTTAATCATCTACGTGACCGCGGCGTCACTGAATTAGAACGAATTACGTTAATGAGTGACGGTGCATCGATCTATGAGTGCGCTAGCCCCGATGAAATTATTGACTTACTAGCAGGTGGGCAAGGCGTCTTCGGAATTGCCGTGGGCAAGGTTTGGCATGAAGTTGAAGGATCGCTCTCAACTCTTACTGGAGAAATAGATGGTCAAGCAATAGGTGGCGAAAGTAACGATGAATTATCCCTTCGCAGAAAGCGCAAAGGCGCCTAAACAGGCATATTCTTTCCTTAGTAGTTTTTTCTTTCATAGCTAGGGGTTTGTGCAATGTCACGCGAAGAGCATTTTTCTTCATATGAAGAATATGCCGCCTTTGAACGAAGGCACATAGGTCCAACATCTGCCGAAGAAGATCTACTTTTAAAAACGCTTGGTTATAAAGATTTAGATTCGTTCATACGCGATGTGGTTCCCAGCAATATTGCGATGGCTAGGAAGTTAGCGGATGCTCTTCCGGATCCATTAACTGAAGTGCAAGCAATTGAAGCGTTGCGCGATATGGCGGATAAAAATGAAGTGTTTACATCCTTCATTGGTTGCGGATATTACGGGACGATCACTCCGCCAGTGGTTCTTCGAAATGTACTTCAAAACCCGGCTTGGTACACCGCATACACTCCTTATCAACCTGAGATATCCCAAGGAAGACTCGAAGCACTTTTTGCTTTTCAAACTGCAGTCTGTGATTTAACTGGATTACCCATTGCTAATGCATCCATGCTCGATGAAGGCACGGCTGCTGCCGAAGCTATGACACTAGCTAGACGTTCTTTTAAAGGAAGCGACGAAGCTGTTTTCTTAATTGAAAAAAATGTTCATCCCCAAACAAAGGCAGTTATTTCCACACGCGCGAAACCTTTGAATATTGTTATTGAAGAATTCGACGCATCTATTGGCATTACGACAACATCCTCTTATTTCGCGGCACTTGTGCAATACCCAGACACAACAGGTTCAGTTCGAGATTATTCAATAATTTCTGACAGTGTGCATAAAAATGATGCATATTTAATAGCTGCAACCGATTTATTATCACTAACTCTGCTTAAACCTCCGGGGGAGTGGGGTGCAGATGTTGCAGTTGGTTCAGCGCAGCGTTTCGGTGTTCCGCTTGGATTTGGTGGACCACACGCAGGATTCATGGCAGTCAGAAATGGTTTAGAACGTTCCATGCCTGGACGCTTAATAGGACAAAGTGTCGATGTGCACGGTAATCCTGCGTTTAGATTGGCATTGCAAACTCGTGAACAACATATTCGTCGGGATAAAGCCACGAGTAATATTTGTACCGCACAAGTTTTGTTAGCTGTCATGAGCGCTTTTTACGCAATGTGGCATGGTCCTATTGGATTAAAGTTGATAGCGCAACGCATAAACAACCAGGCGCAGACTCTGGCTGCTGCTCTCAAGTTATCTGGCTTCGAAATGATCAATGATACGTATTTTGATACATTGACTATCAAGGTTGCTAACGCAGAAATGATCCACCAAAAAGCTCAAAAACACAGAATAAATTTGCGTCACGTTGATGGTGAGCATGTATCTATTTCGATAGATGAAACAACTACTTCAGAGTCTCTTAAAAAACTAGCTCAAATCTTCGATGCAACTTTGACGAAAACAAGCGAAGCGAAAACAATGGGCGATAATTTAATAAGAAATTCCTCATTCCTGCAGCATCCTGTTTTCAATATAAATCATTCGGAAACAGCGATGCTTCGATATATTCGAACTTTATCAGATAGAGATTTAGCGTTGGATCGAACAATGATTCCGCTGGGTTCTTGCACAATGAAATTAAACGCTACAACCGAGATGGAATCAGTTACATGGCCAGAATTTTCTTCATTACATCCTTTCGCGCCAGTTGATCAAAGCATTGGTTCGCGCCAGTTGATTCAAGAACTTTCAGATTGGTTGATTGCGATAACTGGATATGACGCTGTTTCATTACAACCTAACGCGGGTAGTCAAGGGGAATTTGCCGGGCTATTAGCTATACGTAATTATCACGATAGCCGAGGGGACCAAAATAGAACTATTTGTTTAATTCCATCTAGCGCTCATGGAACAAACGCGGCCAGCGCGGTAATGGCTGGAATGAAAGTTGTAGTTATTGATTGTGATGATCACGGAAATGTTAGTTTAGAAGATTTGAAATCAAAAATATCAGAACATCAATCGACATTGGCTGCCTTGATGGTTACATATCCATCAACTCACGGTGTTTTTGAAAGTGCAATTTCGGAAATTTGCGAATTGATACATAACGCAGGTGGACAGGTGTACGTAGATGGTGCCAATTTGAATGCTTTAGTTGGATTGGCTCAACCAGGTAAATTCGGTGCCGATGTTTCGCATCTAAATTTACATAAGACTTTTTGTATCCCGCATGGTGGTGGGGGACCCGGAGTTGGTCCAGTTATTTCCCGCGCACACCTTGCACCATTTTTACCAAATCATCCGTTTGATTCATTAGCAGGTCCATCTACCGGACCGGGACCAGTTAGTTCTGCTCCTTATGGTTCGGCGAGCATATTGCCTATTTCTTGGGCATATATTCGAATGATGGGGGGACAAGGGTTAACCCACGCAACACAGGTTGCAATCTTGTCAGCTAATTACATAGCTTTAAAGTTAAATCCGTTCTATCCAGTTTTGTATACAGGTGAGAATAAAAGGGTTGCGCACGAATGTATTTTAGACCTTCGCGAAATTACTAAATCATCTGGAGTTACAGTCGATGATGTAGCTAAACGATTGATTGACTATGGTTTCCATGCTCCAACAATGAGTTTCCCGGTAGCCGGTACCTTGATGGTTGAACCAACGGAGAGTGAAGATATTGCCGAAATTGAAAGATTTATCTCCGCCATGATCTCGATTCATGGTGAGATTATGGATGTACAAAATGGTGTTATTTCACATGAAGATTCACCATTGGCTCACGCACCTCACACCGCTGGCGATGTTATTTCAAGTCAATGGGATCGCAAATACCCACGTGAAATCGCTGCATTTCCAGAACTTCTAGATGGTTTCGTTCCTGGAGAAATAATTGGGATGCGCGGTAAATATTGGCCAACTTCAGGTCGAATAGATGGGGCATTTGGAGATAGGAACCTGATTTGTTCCTGCCCGCCGATATCTGAATTTGCTCAATAGGTTTTAAGTTACTTTACATAATGTAACTTATCGGCGTTATGCCGAAATATACGCTGTAAACCCCAGATGCTCACTCTTGCAAAAGCTTCCAGCACGATGACTTTGCTCATTTTTGATACACCATTTCGACGTTCTATGAAATGTATCGGAATTTCCTTGATGGACGCTTTAATAACTGAAATAACTCGGATCATCTCTATTTGAAAACAATACCCATTCGAGGAAATAGTTTCTAAGTTGATTTGACTTATAGCTTTAGCGTCATAAATTCGTAAACCACCTGTTAAATCCTTATATGGCAAGGCTAAACACCTACCAGCAAACCATGTTCCGAATCTCGAAATTAGAATTCTATGCACTTTCCAATTACTTACTGATCCACCTTCTATCCACCTTGCTCCCATAACAACTTCGTATGAATCACTTTCGATAAACATTCGTTGCAGATCGAGAACCTGATGAGAACCATCGGCATCCATTGTGGCTATCTTTGAATAACCTTTATTCAAAGCAACTTTAAATCCACTGATGTAAGCCGGTCCTATACCTTTTTTTGACCCATGATCTATGACGGATACGTTATCGAATCGCATCTTTTTGACTATCTCTGATGTGCCATCTGGCGAATTATCATCTATAACAATAATGTCGACATCTAATGTACTCAATTCTGTAATAACTCCTACAATTGAATCAGCTTCGTTGTAGGTAGGCATCAAAACCACCCTATTTTTCATGCTTAACGCGCTTTCTTGCATATATTAAGGTTGAGAACAAAATCAGCACCACTGAACTCCAACTTCCCAATCGATTAGCTAAAGAGCGTTCCGAAATCAATTTAATTTCATCAAAAACAAATGCAGGTGTGTTTTGCCCAGTTATATCTTGAATATTCCCATAATTATCAATTATTGCAGAAATTCCTGTTGTAGAAATACTCAGTGCCCATCGATTATTTTCAACGGCGCGTATGCGCGATATATTCAACTGCTGAAAGCTTTGTGCGCTGCTAGCAAATGTTGCATTATTGGTTTGAACCAACAAGAAATTGGATTCTCGAAGAATTGATTGAACCGCAGAATCATCAATAATCTCATAACAGATAACTGGTGCGGCCAATATTTTGCCGAGTTTGTGTACCATAATCTTTTTTCCTGGAACAAAATCAACTACCTCTTTAGTTAAGGGGGAAATCTTTTCGGCTAGAGAACGTATGGGAATGTACTCACCAAATGGAGTTAAAACTCTTTTTGTATAAATCGAATCTATTGCACCTTGAGCATTCCACAGAATTGATGCATTCTTCGGTCCTTGATCACTTTGAAGAACCGCTCCAACAATGATTGGAGTGGCATTACTCTTGGCCAAATCCGAAATTTGTTGTCCGACTTGTATATTGATGAAAGGATCTACATCTACTGAGTTTTCAGGCCAGATAATTGCATCTGGTTTCTCACTGATTTGCTTCAAAGCTATCTTTGTTTCGCTTACATGATATTTGAAAACTTCCTGCGCTTGGGAATTGAAATCCAACCCTAATCGTGGAACATTTCCTTGTACTCCTAGAACCGAAGCGCTCCCCTGAACGCTTACAGGTGTTTGAATCACGATAAACATAGTTGTTGAAAAAAGTATTAAAGCAACTGAGAACAACTGCGCCCGAGCGCATAAGAGGTATAGAGCAATTCCCATTGCAATTGCCAAAAAACCTAAACCAGTGTCCCCCAATAAACTTGCGATTCCGATGTAGGGTGCCTCTGCTTGGCTAAAAGCCAATCGATTCCAACCAAATCCGCCGAAAGGGACAATTGATCGAACTTCATCGGCTAAAAGCCATATGGGTAAAATAAGCCACACTCTTGAGTAGCGTTCTCTTTTATACGAAACAAAACCTAACGGAATATAGAATAGAGATTGTAAGAGAACCAAGAAAAGTACGGGAAAGATTCCGACGTACGTTCCTGTCCATTTCAAAGTAAAAAAATTAAAAACCAATGCAAAAAGAAAAGCGACTCGAAATGGATTCCTCGTTTTTGTAACAGCGTATAGAAAAATTGCTACAGATACCGGAGCTAGAAACCACCAATTTAAAGGTGCGAAACTTCCTGAAAGAACAATTCCAGAGACAATAGCCAAGACAAAGCTCACCATCTAAGTGCTGCAATCATTCGATCAATACTTGCACCCAGGCCATATTGTTTTTGAAGAGAATATATCTCTGAAAGATCCTCTGGCTTTTTTGGTAAGGCAAGATCTAACTGCGGTAGTGAAACATTTCGAGCGCATTGCACTAAAGTGGGAGCAATCGCGAGGTAATCCTGACCATCTAGGATCTTTTTAATCAAATTTGGTGTTAAATCAGGGTGGTTACCTTTAGCTGCAAGAATGACTTCGTCAACATTAGGAAAAAAATTGCAAATTAACGCCGCTCCTTTCTCACCGATTCCTTTAACACCCGGCAAACCATCTGATGGATCGCCTCGAAACATGGCGAATAAGGCATACCTATCCCCCGGAATCTGATATTTTTTCTGTATCCAGTCGAGATCTACTAGATCATGTTGAGAAATTCCCTTTGCTAAATAGACAACTTTTACATCTTTGCTGTCATCAACTACTTGAAACATGTCACGATCACCAGTCACGATTCTGATCGGTCCCAATTCCCTTTCGGCAAAAGATGCCATGACATCGTCTGCTTCGTAATCATCAACGCCAACTATTGCAATACCAAATGCGTCTAAGATATCCATCAAGATTGGAATCTGTGGAGCCAATAAATCAGGTTCTTCTTCTTCACCTTCTTCATCAATTCGATTAGCCTTGTAATCTGGAAACAATTCGACTCTCCATGAAGGTCGCCAGTCTCCTTCAATGCATGCCACCAATCGATTGGGTTGATAAGTTGTTATCAAACGGGCACTCATATCTAGATAACCTCGTATGGCATTTACGGGAGTTCCATCAGGGCTCAGAAGAGAATCAGGCATCCCGTAAAATGCCCGGTACCAAAGAGATGCTGAGTCCAATAACATCAAACTCATATATCCCCCAAAAGATAAGTAACCACACCTCGATCAATTAATTTAACAGCTTGTCTGCATTTTTTATTAAGATCCGGAGAAGCATTTGCTATTTGCCCTAGAAGATCAACTAGTTGTTTAGTTGAACGGACAAAATCGCCCACGGACATATCGGACCCCTTGAGTACCTGATTAAGGGAAGATCCATTTGCCCATCGGAAAATCATGTAACAAAAACCAAAATCAGGAGATCTTTGAGTTTTGACACCAACTTCTAATTCAAGCTCCTCTAGTTCTGCCCAAACTCGAGTAATGGAGGCTAAAACTTGGGCAACAGAATCATTAGGAATTTTTGGAGATAAATCCTCCTGGCTACGAGATTCGAAAATCATTGCAGAGGCAACGCTTACCAATTCGGCGGGATTGAGTTCTACGAGCAATCCTCTGCGAATACTCTCCGTCAGCAAAAGGTCAGATTCTGCATATATTTTTGAAAGAATATGCCCTTGAGGTAGCAATTTTTCGCCTTCAATATAACCCAGCAGGGTTAATACATGACATATTTTGTCAAAAGTTTTCGCGATTACGTGAGTACGGTTCATAACTCGGTTATTTAAACCTTCATTTTCTCGGATCAATCGATCAGATCGTTCGGCAAAGCGAGCGTGAGCTTCACGATCATTACAAGAGTGGCAAGGATGATTTCTCATCGCTTTTCGTAGACCATCAATTTCTGATTCCATATGAATACGTTGTTTGTTATCGAAGGTTTTCTTTCCTCCTCGTTTGCTCAAAAATCCCTCTAACTCCTTTATTCCTCTACGTAAACTGGCATACTCCGTGAAATTTCCTAAATGACAACCTGCTTGATCGAGTAATTCATCAATTGCTATTTGATTGCGTTTCTGCTGTTTTACTAACCCAACAACTGCTCTATCTGCTTGAAATTGGGCAAAAGATGACTCAAGTGAACCTCTTGCTCGTTCACGGCCAAATCGTGAAATTAAATTAACAGCCATGTTATATGTGGGCGAAAACGAAGACCGCAGTGGATACGTACGAGTTGACGCCAAACCTGCAGCTGTAGATGAATCAATACTGGGTGACCATTGGATAACGGCATTACCTTCTATATCGATTCCACGACGACCCGCTCGTCCTGTTAACTGAGTGAACTCCCCCGGAGTAATCGGAACGTGCGCTTCTCCGTTGTACTTAACCAGCTTCTCGAGAACTACAGTTTTTGCTGGCATATTGATTCCAAGAGCTAATGTTTCTGTTGCAAAGACCGCTTTAACTAGCCCTCGTTGAAACAAATCCTCAACTGCCGATTTGAAACTGGGAAGTAATCCAGCATGATGCGCTGCTATTCCACGTTCAAGAGCGGCAAGCCACTCAGAGTGTCCAAGTATTTCCAAATCCTCTTGGGCTAGATTTTGTGTATATCGATTTGCAGTTTCCAATATTTCTTTACGCTCTTCAGCGTTTGTCAGTCGCAACCCGGCTTGCAAGCATTGCTTTACAGCAGCGTCACACCCGATCCTGGAAAAAATAAATGTAATAGCGGGTAATAACGCCATACGATCAAGTTTTTCTATAATTTCCGCGCGAGATAACTTATTCGAATCATCCACCCATCTAGTTGAACGATTCCCACGGTGGCGTACTTTGCGCAATGCTTCATTTTCTAACTTGAGAATCTCGCCATTGATTTGTCCTGGTTTTGTGAATAGATCAACTAGTTTATTTCCAATGAGAACATGTTGGTATAGAGGAATTGGTCTTACTTCACTAACAATTACATCGATAGTTCCTCGAACTTCACCCAACCATTCACCAAATTCTTCTGCGTTGGAAACAGTGGCCGAGAGTGAAATAACTTGAACACTCTCCATTAAATGGATAAGAACTTCCTCCCAAACTGCGCCTCTAAACTTGTCTGCCAGATAATGAACCTCGTCCATGACCACTGAACCCAAATTTATTAGCGTGTTTGAACCTTGATACAACATATTTCTCAATACTTCAGTGGTCATTACCAATATAGGAGCCTCGCTATTAATATTGGTATCTCCAGTTAATAAACCAACGTTTTCGCTTCCAAATCGCTCCACAAACTCCTGAAATTTTTGATTTGATAAAGCTTTGATAGGAGTTGTATAAAAACACTTCTTCCCGTGCAGTAGTGCTAGATAAGCTGCGAATTCTCCAACTACAGTTTTACCTGCGCCAGTTGGTGCCGCCACCAAAACTCCATGACCATCTTCAACGCTATTGCATGCTGCAATTTGAAAATCATCAAAGCCAAAATCGAAAGAATCTATAAATTGTTGTGTCAGCGGGTGTGAGGAGCGTTTTTTGGCAGAAGCGAACTTTTCTGCAGGTGCAACTATTTTCTCCATGTTAGCCCAGCATTGGCCACGCACTCAGCACTAATTGGCAGTGATCCTATTCTTTCACCATCGGCATAAGCAATGGCATCAGAACTAATATGTATCTTTTTTGTTCGATAAATCTCTACTTCCGGATGGTGAATGTGCATACCTGAATATACTTTTGGAAAAACACGAATAAATTCAAGTTTCGAAATTGGATTCAAAACCATCACATCAAATAAACCATCTGAAAGGGATGCATGAGGACAAACCTGCATTCCTCCCCCATAGCTAGAACCATTACCTACTGCAATGAGCATTGCTTGGGTACTTATCGTTCGATCATCTAATTCAATGTCAAAATGTGATGGCTTAAACAACGGTAATTCTAAAGCTATAGCTACATTATATTTCGCAGGACCTTTCGGCCATTTCATCGTATTCGCTTTTTCGTTTACTGTTGAGTCAAAACCCGAAGATAAAACTGCGCCAAACCATTCTCCATCAACTAAGCCTAGATCAATTGGTGTTGGCAACATTGTTGTTACTTGGTCTAGTTGTTGTTCGATCAAATCTCGTGACCAGCCAAGTGCCCGTGCGAAATCATTACCTGTGCCAGCCGGAATAATTGCAAAGGCTACATCTAAAGGCACAACTGCTTGGAGTACCAAATGAGCTAAACCATCTCCCCCAACAGAGATAACTCCGGGAGTATCTGGATTATTTTCCAGAAATTTCTGCAAATCCATCAGAACATTTGCGGCAGATATCCCACTAATTATTTGGTAGTTGAGATCGTGCCTAGAGAAATAGCCTGCGACTTTTTTACCTACTTCTGCACCGGTGCCCTGACCTGCGCTTGGATTTACAACTATTGCCCATCGCAGATCAGGCACGATCATAATTCTTTCTATCGCGTCTCTTATCATTGAATAAACAGAAAAGACCAGCACCTAGATAAAGAAAAATAAGAGGAATAGCTAGTAACGACATCGTTAGCGGATCGGCTGTGGGAGTAAATGCTGCGGTGAACAGTACGATGGAAAAAATCCAAATTCGCCAGGGTTTCAAAATTGTTGATCCTCTGAGAAACCCAATTAAATTCAAACTAATGAGGAATACCGGTAATTCGAAAGCGATTCCGAAGAGCAAAATCACTCTGAGAACAAAATCTAAATAATCGTCGAACTTAATAAGGTTATTGAGTGCATCCGGTGTGAATCCGAAAAGTACCTTTACTGCTGCCGGTAAAACTGAATAACCCAAATACGCTCCAGCGGCAAAAAATGGTGTTGCTGCTATGACGAAAAAGATAGAGTTGCGTTTTTCCTTCTTGTGCAAACCCGGGGCAATAAAGGCCCACAATTGAAAAAGCCACACTGGTGCTGCCAGAATTATCCCCGTCAGAAATGCGACTTTCACCTGCAGATTCAGAGGGCCAAGCACTCCGTTTATATATAACGATCCACAGTATTGATTTCCCAATTCTTGCGCTTTGCGTAAATCACACACAGGGCTTGCAAGTTCCACGATAATATCGTTATAAAAATACCAGCCAAGTGCGGCCGCGATAAGAATTGCGCATGCGCTTCGAATAATCCTTTTACGTAATTCACGTAGATGATCAAACAGGGGCATGCGACCACCAGTTGAGGTCGGCATATTGTTACTTCTCAGATGACTCGTCGTTATCTGATTTCTTATCGTCTTGCTTCATTTCCTTTATTTCGCTCTTGAAAATTCGTAAACTTTTTCCTAGCGAACGAGCAGAATCAGGTAGGCGTTTTGCACCGAAGAGAACTAAAACAACCAGCAACAAAATTAGGATATGGCTTGGTTCGCGCAAAAACATGATTACTCGCTCTCTGAATGTATGACTATGAGCGCAACTTTATCCCAATAAGGGTCTGAACGCCTAGCCCATTGCCCTAAAGGTATAAATTAAGTGCGTTCTGGGCTCTGTTGGCAATCAGGTTACGAATTTCTAAAGGTTGGGTTACTGCTGCCGTGCCTTGAAAGCTAGATATAGTTCTAACAATCCATTCCGAATTAAAGGCTTTAATTTGCAGTTGATTTCCGGACTGTGCATTCAATAGATCATTATTATTGAAAGTTTCTGCAATTTTACGCAAATTTGCAAGCACTCTAATGGATACATCAATCGAACTATCACTTGTTTTTTCTTGCCGATTACTGATGTCTAAGAATTTTTGATTTACATCTGCCTCCACAATACGATCCAAACGAAATACCCTAAAATCTTGCGAAAGCTGACAAAAAGAATATACATATTCATGATTTGCTTCATAAGAAAATGACAAAGGGATAATGTCTCGTATTGAAATTTCATCTCGTGAAAAAGAGTGATAGGAGATCTTCAAACTTTCATTATTTTTCATCGCAGAATAAATCATTTCTCTTAAACTTGCTGAAACCTCTGCCTTCACAACTGTAGGTGCGATGATTTCAGACTTTATCGACAATCTGGAAGAAAGATCTTCTACGAGTTTATTGTGGGAACTATCGGGCCCGATAATCTCTCGTAAGATGCTCAATCCAACAATAATTGCTCCTACTTCACTATTTGTTAACTTGCGAGGATTGCTGAGAACTTCCGCATTCCTAATCCATACAAAACCCGTTTCAAAAGACAAATCAATAAGTTCCAGTGGCGTATAACCTGGCAACCCACACATCCACAGTGTATTCAAATCGTTTAAAACATCAGATTTGCTGATATTGAAATCCAAGGCTATTTTTTCTAAAGCAACACCTTGATTCAGGGTCAAATACGGAACAAGATCCAACAAGCGAGCAACCTGGTTATCAGCAAGTTTATTAACCATGAGTTGCAACCAATTCGCGTAAAGATGCGACAACTGATGCCCTCAACGATGCAGGTCCAAGCACTACTACATCGTCTAGATGCCACAAAATGAGAGAAATTAACTCACTCTCTGAAAAAAACGGCAGTTCAACAAAATCAAATTCGTCTCCTAGCTCGACTTTGGATGCGTAACTACGTAACTGTGCGCCCCTGCCTTTGCGAACACTGAGTTGTGCGGAGATTTTCTCATCAGAATCGCTGAAATTTACGTCGGTTACAAAATCGTTGGGCACATCATAACAATTAGCTTTTTTCGAAATTGTTAAAGGACCAGAAACTCGGTCACAACGAAAAGTTCGTATGTCCGATTTTGATTCGTCATAACCACTGAAATACCAAAAACCCTTTAATGCGAAGTATGAATAAACGTTTACCTGACGGACAAGAGTATTCAATTCACTATCGATATAAGAAAATTCGATTGGTTTTCTCTTACTTATGCACTCTATTATTTCCGTTAGAAAAATTGGAGCATTAAACGCAACTGGCGCCAATGTAGGTATCTCCGAAATATCGGCTTGCTTGGCTAAACCTGATAATTTCCTGATCACTTTTTGACCAATTTCCCCCAAAGACGCGTCCTTCCAGACCTGGGCTGCGAGAGACATGTAGGCAATCTCATTTGAGGTGAAACCATTTCGATCTAATTCAAATTCTTCCGAACGTATGCGATATCCAATTTCGTCATCGAAAAGAGGATCTAATGCGGAAACTTCTATTGAAATACCAAGCGCACGCAATTCATCCTTATCACGTTCAAACATTCGTTCCATTGACTCGTTGGAGCCTTCATATCCTTCAATAATCCTAAAAATTTCTGACTTGGTTAAGTATCTTTTAGTAGCTAATAATGCAATGACTAAATTAACTAAACGCTCACTCTTCCGGGACACCGTAAGCACCTTTTGAAGGACGTCTACGACGGGCTAACACATTTACTCCCGGCGCCATGCGTCGGCTTACAATAAGGAAACCTGTATGACCAATCATTCGCTGCATCGGACGCACAGCCAAACCCTCGTGATGCCAATCTCTAACGATAGTTTCCGAACTAAGTGGCTCGGTAAAGCGACCGTCTTCTTTTATAGCTTCGGCGGTGGCAGATAACTGAGTAGTTGTTGCAACGTATGCCAATACAACTCCACCTGGTCGCAAAACCTCGGCGGCAAAAGCTATGCATTCCCAGGGAGCTAGCATGTCGAAGATTACGCGATCATAATTTTTATCAACAGCAGAATCCTGAACCGATCCGATGGTAAGACTCCAATTTGCGGGTACGGTGCCGAAATATGAACGAACATTTTCTGTTGCAATGTCTGCAAAATCTTCTCTGCGCTCAAAACTTGAAAGTTGGCCATTAATTCCGATTGCACGCAAAAGCGAAATACTCAATGCCCCACTTCCGACGCCTGCTTCTATAACTTTAGCGCCGGGGAAAATATCTGCGACACCTACAATCATGGCAGCATCTTTTGGATAAACGATTGTTGCTCCACGCGGCATTGACAAAACAAAATCGCCTAAAAGAGGTTTGAATGCTGTGAATTGCAATCCAGCACTTGTGCTTACAACGCTTCCCTCTGGCAATCCGATCAAATCATTATGAACAATCCAACCTTTATGAGTATGCCATTCCTTGCCTGGAATAATCGTGAAGGTGTACATCTTTCCTTTTGGATCGGTAAGTTGAATCCGATCACCTTCCGCAAAAAATCCGTCATTCGACATAGGCATATCTTATGCGTGCGAGTCCTTAAATATCAGAGTATCTTCGGGTTAATGAACCAATTGCGGCTTTCACCAAGCAGGGTAAATGACTTTACCAATTGCCCATTGCTCTATAAATATCGTGTTATCGACCAGCTACCTGAATCGCCAAGCATAGATGCCGAACGTGGAACGTTAGTTCACACAATCCTTCATGATCTCTTCGAATCTCCCCCGCAATCTCGTACGATTCAAACGGCTTTAGATCTCTTACCAAGCAGATGGCAAGCGCAATTAGAACTCAAACCTGAATTAGCAAACTTAATAACGAGTGAGAAAGAGTGGTACGACCGTGCGAAATCTCTTCTCGAAACATATTTCCGTTTAGAAAATCCTACAACTTTCGAGCCAACTTATCGCGAACTTCATTTAGAGCAGAATTTGTCGGCTGATACATACCTACATGGGTACGTGGATCGTTTAGATGTGGCACCAACGGGCGAAGTACGAATAATTGATTACAAGACCGGTAAATCACCCAAACCTGGGTGGGAAGAAAAGGCACTCTTTCAGCTTAGAGTTTACGCATTGCTATATTGGAAAGAACACAACGTTATTCCAAAATTATTGCAGCTAATTTATTTGGGAGACTCGAATGTTTTGAAAAATACACCCTTAGAATCAGATTTAATTGCTACCGAGAAGTCACTATTAAAAATTGCCGAATCGATTTTGGAATCGATGGAAACTAACAACTGGAAACCAAGAAAGAGCAGATTATGCGATTGGTGTTCCTTTAAATCTATTTGTCCTGCTCATAATTGAATTGTAGATTTGCAAAACTCAACTCTTCGAGTGAATTTATTACTCGCAAGCGATCGAGTGGTTCAATGTGCACCAAATGGGGTACAGCAATAGTAAAGGCGCCACTTGAATATGCAGCTTTTACCCCATTAGGTGAATCTTCAAGAACCAAACAATCTCTCACATCAACATTCAACCTTTTAGCAGCTGTTAAGTATGCCTCCGGATTCGGTTTTGGTTCGGCAACATCATCTGCTGAAAGTGAAAATTCGAATGTGTGTTCTGGGACTCTGCTCAATACTGCATCCACAAGAATCCTTGGACTGGCAGATACGAGAGCAGTTTTAATACCTTCCTTGTGCAGATCTTTAAGTAATTCGAGGGCACCTGGCATCACAGGTGCTCCCGATGCTAATTTTTGACTCATTAACAAAATTACATTATTAGTAAAATATTCGGGTGATTCTTTAGTATTGGTTTTCTCCGACATGTATTGCCCAACTCGACTCAAGGGTCCGCCTAGACAGTGATTTTGATCTTCACTAGTCCATTGATAACCAAAATTTTCCATTAGTTGCGTTTCGGCCCTAAGCCATATTGGTTCGGAATCTACGAACAAACCATCCATATCGAAAAATACCGCACTATAGAAATTCGACATATTAAATAGCTAGACCAAGTAAAGCATCAAGAGTCCTTGACAGTTCGCCAGGGTTACCTCCGACGGCCCCCACTTCGGTTTCCTTGATCCAGTTATTTAGTAAGAAAAATACCGATTCCGTATCCAAGTTTGAAGACAAAGCCTCAATAATATTCTGAATCAACTCTTGAGTAGGCGCGCATTCCGTTTGCGATAGATGTAGCGCTAATTTATCCATAAAAATCTGCGCATTTTCCAATAGCTCATCATTCCACATACGATCCTTGGAATATCTCTGCATCAATAAAGCACAACGAATAATCATGGGACTGACGCCTGTGTTTATGAGCGATGATACGAATTGCAAATTACCTAAACTCTTGCTCATTTTTTCGCCATTAAGTCCAATCATTCCAGTGTGGACATACATTCGAGCGAATTTTTTACCCGTAGATACACGAGCTTGTGCGGCACTCATTTCATGGTGAGGAAAGATTAAGTCACTTCCGCCACCTTGAATATCGATCAAAAAATCTTCAGAAGAATCCGGCTCTAAATATTTCAATGCAATAGCGCAGCATTCAATATGCCAACCCGGCCTACCCTGTCCATGAATACTTGGCCATCCAGGTTCATTGGGGCGTTGTGCCAGCCATACTAATGAATCTAGAGGGTGTTCTTTCCCAATTCGTCCAGGGTCTCCCCCACGTTCTGCGAAAATCTTTAGGCAATCATCCTCTGATAGATGACTTCTGGAACCAAATTCGGGATCTTTATGTATTCGGAAATAGAGATCCTGATTGATTGAATAAATCGCTTCTGCATCCTGTAATTCTTGAATTTTCTCTGTAACTAATGGAATTGCCTCTACAGCACCGATGTAATACTTTGGCGGGATCACGTGTAAAGCAGTCATATCACTTCTAAACAGATCAATCTGCGAATTGGCTAACTCCTGCCAATCAACACCGTCTCGTTGAGCTCTTTCAAGTAACGGGTCGTCAATATCAGTTATATTTTGGACGTAAGCTACTTCAGCATTCATTGCACGCAGGTACCGATTGATTAAATCAAAAGCAATATATGTTGCGGCATGCCCTAGGTGTGTTGAATCATAAGGTGTTATTCCACATACGTACATTCGGTATCTATTTTTACGGGGTAATACTTCAATTTTCCTAGAAGCAGAATTGAAAAGTGATATTTCCGGAAAATGATATTTGGAATCTATGGAAGGGGTGTAGACTTCTGGCCAAGATTTCATGTGCCCATACTAATGCATCTATCTTTATAACGGTTTTAGAACGCGGGCCAAGGGATAGCGGGCCAATCGGCACTTGGTGTAGGAAACTTTCCAGATACGAGTAAGTTTTCAATCCTCAAACGTAAAGCACTAAATTCCTCCACCGTTATTAATGATTTAAGAATTTCCCCTGGTTTCGATTGCAATACATGTAAAAGATTGTTCAATGCTTCTAACTCTTTATCACTAAATATCTCATCAGCCCATTGCCATAAAACTGTGCGTAATTTGTCCTCCTTGTGAAATGTAACACCGTGATCACAACCAAAAAGTTTTCCATCGCTACGAGGCAATAAATGCCCAATTTTGCGATCTGTATTATTAATAACAGCATCAAACAGAGCCATCTGTCTTAGTTGTGGGTCATCTTGACTAAAAAAGTTTGCTAAATCAATTTCAAAATCAATTTCTATCCACTCTTGAACCATCCCAGATCCAAACGGTCCATCACGGAGCATTGTCATGGGCACTATATGTAATTCCATAAACTCACTTATCAGGTATGCCGCAAACTCACGTGAAGCTAAATTTCCATCCGGAAAATCCCATAAAGGACGTTCCCCCGCAATAGGTTTATAAATACATTTGATCGATTCTTCTCCAAGTTTACAAGCAGCCAATAACGTTGCATTGGATGCATCAACAAGTCTCCCCGAAACAATTAGTTGTCCATTTCGCAATATTTCTTCGGAAGAAGTCATCTACGGTAACCATTTGAACGTGGACACAGATGACCCGTTGGATCTATTGGACTGCCACAGAATGGACATGGCATACGACCCGCACTTGCTAAGGAAATACAACGTTTAGAAAAAGCGGCAGCTTGCGTTGGCGATACATGCACACGAAGAAGATCTGCAGAAAGATCGCCTTCTTCGAAAATTACATCGTCCTGGGAATTATCATCCGAACCTGTCATCTCACGCAGTTCGTAAATAAGAACGGAATTCTCGGAATCCCAAGCCATTGCAATGATTCCCGCACGGAACTCTTCGAAAATAGGTTGTTCTAATGGTGCATCGTCAATTTCAGTACTCTTTATAACTATCGCTGAATCGGTTTTCTTGATTTCACGTAACATGATTTTAGTACGTTCGCCTAAAGCAATTACTTGAGACTTATCTACTACAACCGAAACAATGCGTGATCCTGTACGAGCTTGGATGAAGAAGGTTCGTTCCCCAGGAGAACCAACCGTTCCCGCCACAAAACGTTCAACAGGATTAAATTCATAGATTATTGGTGTCATTTGCGACCTGCTCCCCCACCAACTTGGGTCTTACTTGATCGTTTGCTTTTAGCCAGATGTTCAAAATTCGAAGTTGAATCATTTAGATGAAGGAGGCGGAAATTTCCTTTGCTGTAATCCAAAACAGATATAGACGCCGGATCTATAACTATCTTCTGAAACTTATCTAAATCAAGATCCAAGGCTGTTGCAATTAGACTCTTAATTACGTCGCCATGACTTACGACTAAAACTAAACCATTTCCCGCCTTCTTTATAGACTCCAGTAATGATTTTTTTGCTCTGGCTTGAACTTCAAGTAAACCTTCCCCATTAGGGAAGATCATTTGACTGGGAGTTTTTTGAACAATGCGCCACTCTTTTTTTAGCGACAGAACCATCAATTTCTTGCCTGTCCAATCTCCATAATCAACTTCTGTGAAACCTTGATCCACAATTACTGCGTCCTCAGACACAGCAGTGGCTATCAACCATGGCTCTATTGTTGCAAAACACCGCTCAAGTGGACTGATTCGAATTTGCCCAAATTTCAAATTACCTAAACGCTTTTTCAATTCAACGGCTTGGCGCGTTCCTGATTTACTCAAAGTTATACCCTGAGAACGGCCAGCCAGAAGTCCCTTTTCATTGGCAATCGAATGGGCGTGGCGGATCAAAATCACTGTGGTCACAGAGCAAGGTTATCGGGATTTAGGAATACACACTTGCTAAGGTCTCACCATGCAATTAAGGCGCGCGGGTAAAAGTGGACTGATGCTTTCTAGAATCGGCCTCGGAACCATGACATGGGGCAGGGATACTGATGAGCATGAAGCTGCAGATCAATGTCGTGCTTTTCTTGATGCTGGTGGAAATTTTCTGGACACTGCTGCCGTATATGGCGATGGTGATAGTGAGCGAGTAATAGGTGGATTGATAGGAACTCTCTTTGATCGCAATGATGTAGTTATTGCTTCTAAAGCTGGTCTGAGTTTTCCAGATGGTGTTCGTACTGTTGATAATTCACGGTCTGCTCTCATTGCGCAATTAGAAAATTCTTTGCAACGGTTAAATACTGATCACTTGGATTTATGGCAGGTGCACACATGGGATCCGAAGAATCCATTGGATGACACCTTGTCCGCACTTGATTATGCCTACGCAAGTGGCAAAGCAAGATACGTCGGAATTTCGAATTTTTCAGGGTGGCAAAGTGCTCGCGCAATTACAAGACAGGAAGTTATAGCGAACAAAGCTCCGATCACGACAATTCAAAATGAATATTCTTTACTAAATCGTAAAATTGAGGAAGATCTAATAGATGCAGTCAGCAGTTTGGATATTGGATTACTTGCGTGGTCACCATTGGGTCGTGGAGTTCTAACAGGTAAATATAGAAGAGGAATACCTAGTGACTCACGGGCGGCAACCCCACATTTTTCTTCTTTTGTAGAGCCTTATCTATCCGATAAACAAACTCAAATCGTTGAAGCTGTTTGTGTGGCGGCTGATGGTTTAGGTTATTCACCTCTGGAAGTAGCACTTGCCTGGGTTAGAGATGCTCCAGCAGTAACGAGCGTAATTCTTGGCGCTCGTACAGGAGCCCAATTAAGAGGCGCTCTATCAAGTGAAGAGGTTGTTTTGCCAGATGTAGTTCGCAGCGCATTAAATCAAGTATCAAGAATTTCTTAAAAAATTCTCCAAAACATCAGTTCCAAATTTCAAACTATCAATCGGCACTCTCTCATCTACACCATGAAATAACGCCATAAAATCCAAATCTGCTGGCAATTTCAAGGGAGAAAAACCATATCCAACTATTCCTAGTTCACTCAGCGCTTTGTTATCCGTGCCACCACTCATCAAATAAGGAACAGGAATTCCTTCAGGATCAAAGGCAAGAATCGCATTCGTCATGGCATCTACTATTTCGCCTTCGAAATCAACTTCTAAAGCAATATCATGAGTAATCGTTTCAATCTTGATATCTGGTCCAACAATTTTTTTGATAGTTTCATTGAGTTCATCTTCCATTCCAGGAAGGAAACGGCCATCAATAACAGCACTAGCAGATTGTGGAATGACATTTGCTTTATAACCAGCATCTAACATTGTTGGGTTAGCAGTATTTTGCAGTGTTGCACCAATCATTCGTACCATCGGACCCAACTCCTGTAAGAGTGGCCGTAAATCTTTCTCGTCGTATTTTTTACCAGTAACTTCTGCAATTTTTTTGAAAAGAATTTTCACTGTTTTTGTGTATTTTTGTGGCCACTCATAATTTCCAACAGCGGAAACAGCTTCACTCAATCGTGTTAATGCATTTTCTGAATTCATCATTGATCCATGGCCGGCTCGACCATCTGCACTCAATCTCATCCAGTGAATACCTTTTTGAGCAGCTTCAATGAAATACAGACGTTTGTTATCCGCAACCGTGACGGAAAATCCTCCGACCTCGGATATCGCCTCTGAACATCCACTGAAAACCTCTGGATGATTTGCGACCATCCATCGAGATCCAAAAAGAGAACCAGCTTCTTCATCAGCAAAAAAAGCTAAGACTATATTTCTGGGCGGTTTAATTCCTTTTCTAGCCCACATACGAAAAATCGCAATAATCATCGCATCTGTATTTTTCATGTCGACAGCGCCGCGTCCCCAAATCATTCCGTCTCTAATTTCTGCAGCAAATGGTTCAACACTCCAATCTTGCGCGTTGGCTGGAACAACATCTAGATGCCCATGCAGAACTAATCCTGGCCTCTTCGCATCAAGACCTTCGATCGTTGCAATTACATTGCATCGACCCGGTGCTGATTCGTAAATCTTCGAAGCTATGCCAACTTCGGCAAGTAATTCCACAACTGTAGATGCGATGGCAGATTCATCACCTTTACCGTCGCCGTAATTAACGCTGGGAATCCTGATAAGCCTTTGGCATATTGAAATTACTTCCGTATGCAACTCTTTGCGATCCAGTTCACTTAATTGCAACGAAGTCATAGTCACATTCTCCCTTAGAAAGGGGGCTTTTGCTTACCTTTACAGGCATTGCTATCGTTCTACTCACACTCGTCCGGGTGGCGGAATTGGCAGACGCGCTAGCTTGAGGTGTTAGTGCCCGCAAGGGCTTAGGGGTTCAAGTCCCCTCTCGGACACAAAAATATGAAACTATCAGCATTGTGAATATTGAAAAGGCATTGGGATTAATCCGTGAAATTCCGGATTTCCCTAAACCCGGAATCACATTCCAGGACATCACTCCTTTGCTCGCCAACGGTGAAGCCTTCGCACTAATCATTAAACAAATGTCTCCAGAAAATTCAACCTTTGACTACGTTGCAGGGATGGAAGCCCGTGGATTTATTTTTGCATCGGCAATCGCAAACTATGCGTCTCGTGGATTTATTCCGATACGCAAATCAGGAAAATTACCATCAGATATATACTCAGAAAATTATGGGTTGGAATACGGAATAGATACTCTTGAAATACACGCAGATGCTTGCCCATCGGGATCTAGAGTGCTGATCGTCGATGACGTTCTTGCCACCGGAGGTACTGCGTGTGCGGCAATTCGTTTGATTCAAAAAACCGGTTCTGATGTAACTCATATTTTTTTCTTATTGGAAATAGCTGCTTTGAAGGGCCGGATAAAAATTGCCCAAGAATTTCCCGAAATTAAACTAGATTCCTTGCACATAGTATGAGCGCCAAATTCTCAACACCAAAAATCTCCCAAATTCAAGGGCTAAGAGCCCTTGCCGCCATATTGGTAACCCTATTTCACGCTAAATGGGTAAGCGGCGGATTTATCGGGGTAGATATTTTCTATGTGATCAGTGGTTTTTTGATCACGGGGCTTCTTGTTCGAGAGATCGACCGAACAGGAACGATAAATTTCAAGCAGTTTTATTCTCGTCGATTCAAACGTTTACTGCCAACTTCATTCTTTATTTTAGCGGTCACTGCAATCGTCTCTTGGCTGCTAATACCTGCAACTATGAGATCTTCGCTGGGCCGCGACATTATTGCCGCGAGTTTATACATTTCAAATTACCTTTTTGCTTGGTGGCAGGCTGATTATCAAAATTTGGACGCAACCCCATCCCCTGTAATCCACTACTGGTCACTAGCCGTTGAAGAACAGTTTTACTTGCTCTGGCCATTACTGATTCTCATTTTTTTCTCAATTGCAAAGAGAGTCAAAAAGAGAAGTGTTATAACTTTTTTGGTTGCCACTTTTTCGTTGCTATCATTTATTTTTTCCCTATATCAAACTGAAACTTCACCTATTTGGGCGTTTTATTCATTACCCACTCGGGCGTGGGAATTAGGGCTTGGTGCGCTCTTAGTACTGGTCCCGGCATTTAAAACCAAGAAATTGGTCGGTTTAGTTGGCTTTACTCTAATTTTGATAAGCGCGTTTCTTTACAATGAAACAACTGCATTTCCTGGGATAAAGGCAGTCTTGCCAGTTTTGGGTACTTTTTTACTTATAGCTTCCATTAACTCATGGCCACCATTTCTAGATGATGTCGCTAATAGTCGTCTTTTCCAATGGCTCGGTAATATCTCTTATCCACTCTATCTGTGGCATTGGCCATTGCTTGTCTTACCGAGTACATACCTTGCTCGTCCCCTTGCTATCTATGAACGAATAATTGCAATCTTATTCACTATAGTTTTAGCAGATCTCACGCACAGATATGTCGAAGATCCAATGCGTAGATATTCAGCTGCCCCATCATGGATTTATAAGAGAGCAGCTATTCTGACCATAGTTTCAGTCCTCCTCGGCACAGCAATTTCACTTACTACAAGCGACAAATTTGATATTTCTGGAGTTAAAGGTTCAGTATCTCTGGCTGAAATAAAGGCTCTTCCGATAATCTACAAAGATGGTTGCCATGCTACATATGCAGATTCTGTTTCAGGTAAGTGTGAATACGCAGATATAAATTCATCCAAAACGATGGTTCTATACGGCGATTCTCATGCGGCTCAGTGGTTTCCTGCTCTCGTCGAAATTGCTTCTCGTTCCGGATACAAGTTGATTTCCTTAACAAAATCAGCGTGTTCATCCGTGGATGTCATACGACTAGACCAAGGTGCATTTAAAATGTCACGCTGTGCAAAATGGCGAGATAATTCAATCAAACGAATTCAAAAAATTAAGCCAGATATTTTGATCATGAGCAGTTTTCAATATTTCGGTCAGCCACCAGCGTTTAAAAATCGCCTTGTGTGGTGGAATGACGGTCAGCGCAAATTACTCAATGATGTGAAGGATTCTTCTCGGCATCTGATTTACATAACAGACACACCGCACCCAGCACGAGATATTCCAGCATGTTTGGCCAGTAATCCGATATCAATGTGCAACACAACTATGCGCAGCGAAGACCTTTCCATACCTGGCTTCACAGTAATCGATCCAAATTCTTGGTTATGTTCGGACGTGTGCACCGCGGTCAAGGACGGAGTAGTTGTATATCGAGATGCTTCGCATATTTCAATGGACATTGCCATCTCTTTGATACCCCTCTTAACTCAAGCTTTGCGGGATGATGGTGTAAATCTATAGTTTTGATTTCGATCTAAACCTGCAAATATTCCCAAATAATGGCAAGATGAACCCGTGCCCGAACTCGTTTACTACTGCGGAACAATGGATAGTGGCAAATCCACGCTTGCACTTCAGACGGCGCACAACCATCAAAGCAGAGGTCGTACAGGTTTGATTTTTACCTCACAGGATCGAGCTGGATCAGGTGTCATTTCATCACGTTTAGGATTACAAAGCCCCGCAATTGAAGTTTCAAGTGAAATGGATTTGCACAAATACGTTGTAGATAATTTATCGCAAGGTTCACGTATCGATTACATAATTTGTGATGAAGCGCAATTCTATCAACCAAAACAGATCGAAGAATTAGCCAAAATAGTTGATGGACTAGGTATCGATGTCTATGCATTCGGTATTCTTTCGGATTTTAGGACAAAACTTTTCCCAGGTTCTGCCCGTTTAGTTGAACTTGCAGACCGCGTAAATACGCTTCAAGTTGAAGCACTATGTTGGTGTGGCTCGCGTGCTACACACAATGCCAGAACCGTCGGTGGCACAATGGTGACCCAAGGAGAGCAAGTCGTTGTAGGAGATGTTGCTCCCGATCAAGAAATTGCATATGAAGTTTTGTGTCGCAGACATCATATGCGCGAAGTAACTGCCCGCTCATCAAGAGCTGCGCATGTATCAACAGAACCACTTCCATTCACATAACCAGCAAAGGATAAATATGAAATCTCGTGGCCTAGCAGTCGATAACGCAACATCTCCCCTAAAAACATTCGAATTTGATCGCCGCGAAATTGGAGCACACGATGTTGCTCTCGATGTGAAATTTACTGGTATTTGCCATTCAGATATCCATACTGCCCGAGGTGAGTGGGGATCAGCTCTGTATCCATTAGTCCCTGGACATGAAATCGTAGGCGTTGTAACTGCCACCGGTTCAGGTGTAAGTAAATTCAAGGTAGGCAACTTGATTGGCGTAGGAGTTTTTGTTGACTCGTGCCGTAAATGCGATACCTGCCTAAAAGGATTACAGAATTACTGTCTTGAAGGAATGACGGGTACGTACAACAGCATGGAACGCGACGGTAAGAATCAAACAAGGGGTGGTTATTCAAATACCTTTGTTATCAATGAAGATTACGCCGTGCACATTCCTGCAAATTTACCACTCGAAGGTGTTGCACCCCTTTTGTGTGCCGGAATAACTCTGTATTCACCGATCAAACATTTAAATGTAGGGCCAAAAACGAAAGTTGCGGTTATGGGCCTCGGAGGATTAGGCCACATGGGCCTAAAGTTTGCAGTTGCAATGGGCGCTGAAGTTACTGTTTTGTCCCACTCACCATCTAAAGAAAATGACGCAAAAAAGATGGGCGCTCATCACTTCGTAAGCACTAAAGATATAAGCGCATTGGACACATTAAAGAAATCATTCGATATCATTCTAAACACAGTAAGTGCAGAGCTTGATATAAATGCATATTTACAATGTTTAAAACTTGATGGCACGCTTGTTGTTATTGGTCTGCCTGGTAAGCCATATGCACTTAATCCTGGTGTAATGCTTGATGGACGACGCTCATTAACTGGTTCAATGATTGGTGGCATGCCTGAACTACAAGAGATGCTCGATTTCTGCGGTAAGCACAATATTGTGAGTGATGTAGAAATTATCAAGGCAGATTATGCGAACACTGCATATGATCGCACTGTTGCCAGTGATGTTAAATATCGATTCGTAATCGACGCCAGCACTTTCTAAGATAGAAACGTGTGGAGTACATAAACAAAAATCGGAGCAATAGCCAAAGCCGGTAATAGGTTTCCGACTGCTACTTCCTTGATACGAAGTAGGCGTAATCCAATGGACAGTAGGAGCAATCCACCGACAATTGTCATGGCGTCAACTTGATATTGCGCCAGAATGTTTCCAAGAAATAAACCAACCAAGGTCCAGATACCTTGATATATGCCAACTGGAATCGCTGAAGCAGCTACTCCCCAGCCTAAAGAGGCAGCAAAGGCTATGGCTGCAAAAAAATCGAGGATTGATTTTAAGGAAAGCTGGTCAATTCCGGTACCCATGCCATCGCTAATACTTCCTAAAATAGCAAGAGGGCCAATAACAAAAAGTAGGGAAGAAGAAACAAAACCTTCCACAAAAGTTCCTTCTTGATGCGCACCAAATTTGCGACGTAGTTTCTCGCCAAGTTTCTCCAAGCGATCTTCTAACTTTAATGCGGAGCCAATTAAACCTCCGAGTAGTAATGAACCCAGAATGCTCAATAACGTCCACCCCTTTGGAAGCGAAGAAGAGAATTCACTGCTAAACATCGGGATAACAGCACTAGAAGCCGCAAGTATTGTGATTAAACCCAAAATATCTGTTATCAAATCACGAGTTTTTGGGGCTAAGCGAGATCCAGCCAAAACACCAACGGTTGCACCAGCAACAATTGTTGCGATATTAATTAAAGTACCTAAGCCGATAATCACGATAAAAACCTCATTGACGCAGTCTACCCCGTACTATTGCTCAATGAGTTCAGATGCCTCGAAGAATGTTTTTTTAGAATTCCTACGCCCCCATAGGACTATTCCACATACTTCATGGGCTGCGCGGCATAGATGGGATTTATCAATACGTAGAACACTTATTCTTTTTTTCGGATTACTTATTTTCGGTCTCGGGGATTCACTTTTTGTACAAAGCGGCACAGGCAATGCTCCTTGGACAGTTCTTGCAGAAGGTGTTTCGAAAAAATTGGATATTTCTCTAGGTATCTCAACATTTACCATTAGCACCCTTGTTTTACTTTTATGGATTCCATTACGTGAAAAACCAGGCTTTGGCACAATCGCAAATATCGTAATTATTGCAAGTGCAATTCAACTGGGTGTTAATGTTTTTCCTTCAGCCAGTAATTATTTATCAGGTGTACTGATGGATTTACTAGGGATCGCAATGGTTGGAATGGGCTCTGCACTCTACATAACATGTGCTCTAGGGCCGGGACCTAGAGATGGACTAATGACTGCCCTTCACAATCGAAGCGGAATCCGCGTGGGAAGAGTTCGACTGGGAATTGAATCCACGGTACTCATTATTGGAGCCTTCCTTGGGGGCACTGTCGGGCTTGGAACCGCACTTTTTGCCCTGCTAATCGGCCAATCTATTGCCATCTCATTGGGTGTTGTTTCCCGAATTACCTCTCAGAAATAGGTAGCGTTCTCGTATCTTCCTCCGGCCTGCGAGCCGTGATTTCGCACGGGGTCGCAAACACCCCCGATACCAAAATCAGGAAGGTCGTACATGCTAGATACATACTTCAAAATCACAGAACGTGGATCAACAGTTGGTCGTGAAATTCGCGGCGGCTTCGTTACGTTCTTCACGATGGCATACATCGTGGCACTTAACCCACTCATCATCGGTTTGGCAAAAGATGCCGATGGTAAATATCTCGGTGGCGGCGACGCTCCGAACCTAGCAATGGTTGCAGCAGCAACTGCACTCATCGCCGGTGTACTTACAATTCTTATGGGCGTTGTCGGTAACTATCCTCTTGCATTGGCTACCGGACTAGGTCTAAACACCTTCGTAGCTGTAGGTATCGCTTCGCATATGTCATGGGCAGATGCAATGGGACTAGTTGTACTTGAAGGTTTAATCATCACAGTACTGGTTCTAACTGGTTTTAGAACTGCGGTATTCCGCGCAGTCCCAGCGCAATTAAAGATTGCGATCTCAGTCGGTATCGGTCTCTTCATTGCATTGATCGGTCTGGTGGATGCAGGTTTCGTACGTCGTACAAGTTCAGGTCCTGTACCCGTAACACTTGGCGATAATGGAAATCTCGTTGGTTGGCCAATTGTAATTTTCGCACTTGGACTCTTCTTAATGATCGCTTTAATGGTTAAGAAAGTTAAAGGCGCCTTATTAATTGGCATCTCTGTAGCAACCGTTGCTGCAATAGCAGTTGAATCTGCATTCAAAATCGGTCCAAACTTCATTGCCCCAGATAAAGTCAATCCAAAGGGTTGGGGACTTAACGTTCCAAGCATCCCATCTGATGTGATTGCAACTCCTGATTTTGGATTATTAGGACACTTCTCACTCTTCGGATCTTTTAGCAGAATTTCTGTAGTTGCTGCAATTCTGATTGTCTTTACACTTTTGCTATCAGATTTCTTTGACACCGTAGGAACTGTTACTGCGATCGGACATGAATCAGGACTTATTGATTCAAAAGGAAACATTCCTAACAATGATCGAATTCTCCTAGTTGACTCATTGGCAGCAGTTGCCGGTGGAGCTGGCAGTATTTCATCTAATACCAGCTACATTGAATCAGCATCTGGTGTCGGCGAAGGCGCTCGTACAGGTTTAGCATCAGTTGTCACTGGTGTTCTATTCCTTCTCACCACTTTCCTTGCGCCTCTTGTTGCTGTGATTCCTTACGAAGCTGCAACTCCAGCTCTTGTTATTGTGGGATTCCTCATGATGACACAGATTAAGGGAATTGACTGGGCAGATTACGGAATCGCGATTCCAGCATTTTTGACAATCATCTTGATGCCATTTACTTACAATATTTCTGTGGGTATTGGCGCAGGATTTGTTTCCCATGTAGTTATTCGCATGGTCCAAGGACGACGCAAAGAAATTCATCCACTTCTTATGCTCGTCAGTGGTCTTTTTATGATCTACTTCTTAGCTTCACCAATTAATACCTGGATTGGATAACAAATACTAAAGCGATAGCGCGGGGTCACATGGCTCCGCGCTATGGCTTTGTCCAGTTTATGGGCAACTTATTTTCCGAATGCAGAATTGCATTTGTTTTACTAAAGGGTTTACTACCAAAAAAACCTCTATAGGCTGATAACGGACTTGGATGAACGCTGAAAATTCTATTTTTTTCTGGAAAGAAATGCGCCAATTCTTGTGCTTGATTCCCCCAGAAAATACCAATTACTCCCATTTTTGCTAACGCCTGCGCAACTTGTTCGGTGAATAGATACCAGAGCGGATTAACCTTCTTCTGCGGCAAAGAAATACTTAAACCGCGATTAAGTAACATGACCCCTTGTTTGGAAAGATAACTTAAATCTCCATTAGTGATCTCAACTTTACCTAAATCGCTTGCAATTTCTTTAAAAATATTTTGCAAGGATGCCGGGATTTTGGTTGCGTTTGCAGGAATACTAAAAGAGAGTCCCATGGCTTGATCGGCATTAGGGTATGGATCTTGACCAAAAATAACTACTCTGATTGCAAGAGGATCACAATCAAATGCTTTGAATATAGAATTTTTTCCCGGAACATTTGTGTCGAAATCCAATTCAGTTTCTAGCAGATCAAGTACGCTCAATGATGGCTCAAGTAATGCTTTCCAGCGATGATCCAGTAAATCTCTAAGCGCGGGCAAAGAAACGGGCACTTTCATGCGTCACTTCGATTGGTAAACCAAAAACAGCGCTTATATGTTCTGTAGTAATAACCGATGCCACAGGTCCACTCGCTGCAATCTTTCCATCTTTAAGTAAAATTGCATGAGTGGTACCTACTGGAATCTCTTCAATATGGTGAGTAACCAAAACACTTGCAGGAGATGTCGGGTCGATTGAAAATTGTGCGAAACGGCGCAATAAATCTTCACGACCTCCAACATCTAATCCTGCTGCCGGTTCGTCGAGCAGAAGTAGTTCTGGATCTGCCATCAATGCTCGAGAAATCAAAACACGCTTCTTTTCGCCAGAACTCAGGGTTGAAAAACGTCGATCTCCTAATTCGCGAACGCCAAAAGTAGTTAATAAGGCAACTGCACGTGATTCATCCCATAAGTCATAATCTTCATTCCAGCGACCAATGATTGCATAAGCCGCTGTTAAAACAACATCTTTAACCAATTCTCCTGACTCAACCATCGCTTCAAGCGATGGAGAAGCTAAACCAATTCGAGTTCGCAATTCAGATAAATCAACACGTCCCACTTGCTGGTTCAACAAAACAGCATTACCTTTACTCGGAAATATTCGAGCCGACAAAACTCCAAGTAAAGTTGATTTTCCAGCTCCGTTTGGTCCCAAAATAACCCAGCGCTCCCCCGGTGCTATTTGAAATGTTATCGGTCCCAATATTTGATTACCGTCGCGCACAACGCTTACCCCATCGAGGGCTAGAACCAATTGCGAGGACATAGACCAAAAAGATAGCGCGTCGAAGGGCCGGAAGGCGGTAATAGCACGCAATTTCGCATGTGTAATTGGCGATAAACTTCATCCATGGATACGCGTAATGGGATTGAAAATCGTTATACGGGATTAATCCTACTTTCCGGTGTTGATACCCCTGGAATTTCTTCGGCTCTATTTAAAACCCTGGAACCTTTCTCCGTCACTATCTTGGACATAGAACAAGTTGTCATTAGGTCTCGTTTAATTCTCACAGTTTTGATCGACTTAGATCCCGCACATGCCCAAGCTGTTGAGTCAGATTTGAATGAATGCGCTAAAAAACTCAATGTAGATATTGCTACATCATTTTCGAATGAATCAACTCAGTCAATTGCACAAAAAACTGGTCTTATACATGTCATTGCACTTGCACAGAAGATTACACCTGGAGCAATTGCTGAACTTGCTTCTCATATAGCTTCAACGGGTGGAAATATAGAACGTATCCATCGAAGCGCCTCTTTTCCTTTAACCGCAATCGAATTCCTAGTATCCGGATCGCATTCAGACTCCCTCCGAAATTCATTAGGACCATCTGCTAAAAAATTCGGAGTAGACATAGCTATCCAAGATGCAGGCCTCAATCGCTTTGCTCGAAAATTGGTCGTTATGGACGTTGATTCAACTCTTATCGAACAAGAAGTGATTGATTTATTGGCAGAAGTTAGCGGCGTAGGGGACCAAGTTCGGGCTATTACAGAATCTGCCATGCGCGGCGAATTAGATTTTGAAACATCCTTAAGAAAACGAGTCGCACTGCTTAGTGGACAACCTGAATCCATAATTGAAACGGTGGCGAAACAAATTTCCCTCACTCCCGGTGCCAGAACGCTTATACGAACGTTGAGAAAACTTGGTCATGGCGTGGGGCTTGTATCTGGTGGTTTTTCGCAAGTTGTTGATCCAATAGCTGCTCAATTGGGTATTCCTCACGTACGATCAAATACCTTAGAAATTATTAATGGGATCATCACCGGCAATCTCTCGGGACCGATTATCGACCGTGCAGGAAAAGCGCAAGCGCTCAAAGAGTTTGCCCAACTTGAGCAGATCACGCAAGCCAACACAATCGCCATAGGTGATGGTGCTAATGATTTGGACATGATTGCAACTGCTGGTCTAGGCATTGCTTTCAATGCCAAACCTACTGTGCAAGCGGCGGCACAGAGTGCACTTAATGCACCGTATCTGGATTCAGTACTTTTTATTCTAGGAATTAATCGAGAAGATATCGAAGAATCAGATCGCGAAGATTAAAGTCGGCAAGCGTGAATATCTGTTACTAGAATTCCACGAGCACCAATCTCCCATAACTCATCCATCACTCTATTCGTATCTTTTCGCAGAACCATCGCACGTACGGCAACCCAGTCTGGATTTTGCAGAGGTGAAATAGTTGGTGACTCTAAACCTGGAGTAATGGCACATGCAACTTCAGATTTATCCTTAGGAACGTCGTAATCCAATAAAACATATCGACGCGCAGTAATGACACCCTGCAAGCGCCTTAGCAAAATCTGTAAAGACGGGTTTTGTTTCTCTGTTGCACGCGTAATGAGAATCGCTTCACTGACAAGGATTGGGTCTGCAAAGATTTCTAACCCTGCTTGTCGTAACGTATTACCTGTACTTACAACATCTGCAATTAAATCTGCAACTCCTAGACGCACACTACTTTCAACGGCTCCATCCAAACGGACAACAGTTGATTTGATCCCCAGGGAATCTAAATGTGAATTTACTAATCCAGGATAAGCACTTGCTACACGTTTTCCTGCAATATCTGCAATCTTCCAATTCTTGCCAATTGGAGCCGCAAATCTGAATGTCGAACCTCCGTAACCAAGTGCGAGTACTTCCTCAGCCGTGGCTCCGGAATCTATAAGTAAATCTCGACCGGTAATTCCTGCTTCTAATTCCCCGGAACCTACATACAAAGCAATATCTCGTGGCCGCAAATAATAAAATTCCACTTGATTTTCAGTGTCAACTAAAACTAAATCGCGACTATCAGTTCTTTGCCTATAACCTGCTTCCTTCAGGACAGAAATTGAGTCATCGGCTAAAGACCCTTTGTTAGGAATAGCTACTCTCAACACAATAATCTCCTAAAGATTTTTATAGATATCTTGAAGGGTCAATCCCCGAGCTAACATCAAAGTTTGAAGGTGATAAATTAATTGGCTAATTTCTAAAGCAAGTGCTTCATTATCTTCATGTTCGGCTGCCAACCACACTTCGCCAGCTTCTTCGATGATCTTTTTGCCGATTGAGTGTAAGCCGGCATCTAACGCCTTAACGGTCCCTGATCCCTCTGGGCGAGTGAGAGATATATTCTCCAACTCGCTCCAGAGTGATTCAAAGGTTTTCATGGTATTAGTTTACTAGACAGCAACCTTTTCATTCTTGCTAATTTTGAGCCATGAGATGAAGCCCCACAGCACGAATGGCAAGTAAATCGCGTACAAAGTACCTGTTGGGTAATAACCATTGATAAATGCGAATGGAACACCGACTAAATCCACCGCTACCCAGACGAGCCAGAATTCAACATATCCTCTGCTCATTCCGTAAGTAGCTAATGCGGTTCCAGTGAAAATCCATGTATCAACTAGTAGCCAAGTGCCCGATTCTCCCAAGGCTTTGAAAATGTTCATCGCTAAGAAATAGCCCACCACGATCGTGGGTACTAAGTAGATTTTTTCCTTTGTGGTGGTCCAACGAGGTGTCACCGTTGTATGCGATTTCGACATTTTTCTATATGCGGTCCAGCGAATCCATCCATAAACACTGACAACTATTAGAAGTAAATTACGACCAGCTTGACCATAAAAATTTGAATCTTGGTCGCTGTAAGCAAAGACAGCACCTAGAAACACCGTAAATAAGAGTGCGTCGCCAATGATACCAATCGGCCAGGCAGCAATTTTTCTTTTAGCACCAAGCACAGCGCTTGTTAATCCTAAGATGCCGCCAATAATTTCTCGTAGTGGAATGGATTTGGATCCAAAAGCGATATTTGTTTCAAAAAGCCATTTAATTAATGACATTTACGTATTCCCTCCTCGGTTAAAGCGCCCAGGAAGCAACAAAGCATCACCTTTTCGGGATTGAATAGGTGAAGCTATGTCCCTTTATCCAGACTTTAACTGTCGGTATTGGAATTTCACCAAATCAACCGATCAATGGTTTTGATCGGGTCGCGGACTTTACCGCCGGTTCGGAATTACACCGACCCCCGGAACAACGTGGGCCTAGTTTTGCACAGTTTGCGCTAAATCGCGCAATATAGAAACCATTGCTGCTGGATCTTCAGCTTTATATACAGCGCTGCCTGCCACGAAAGTGTCAGCACCGGCTGCACTTGCAATCTCGATAGTTTCCTTCGAAATTCCACCATCAACCTGTAACCAAATCGGTCTTTCGCCAATCAATTCGCGGGTCCTATGAACTTTATCCATCATATCCGGCATGAAGGCTTGGCCACCAAAACCAGGTTCTACGGTCATGATCAAAAACATATCTACATCATCTACAAAATCTAAATAGTCCTCAATTTGCGTAGAAGGCTTGAGAGCTAAACTTGCCCGGGTCCCATGAGATTTAATATTTCTTATAGCTTTGCGAATATCCTTTGTTGCTTCGACATGAACCGTAACACTTTCGCAGCCAGCCTCGGCATATTTCGGACCTTGCTCGTCACAATCAATAACCATTAAATGAGCGTCCACAGGAATACTCGATCCATCAATAATATATTTGGCTTGTTCCCAGGAAAAAGAAGTGTTCGGAGCAAATTTCCCATCGAGAATATCTAGATGCAATAAATCTGAAACTTTGGCAACTCTATCTATTTCGGACAAAATTTTTGAATAGTCAGCGTTCAATATGCTCGGATGAATACGTACGGACTTGCTCATTGAGTAATCCTATTTCTTCTTACGTAAAATACTGAGGAACATAGCGTCCGTGTTGTGGCGATGAGTCCACAGAGTTAAAGAACCTCGATCTATTGCAGAAGAACGTAATTCGGGATGTACATATTCAGTGAGGTCTACGAGCTGCATTTCAGGGTGTCGTTTGAGGGCCTCGGATATTGCAATACGAGTCTCCGATAAATGTGGACTACATGTTGCATACCCGAAAATCCCTCCAGGAGATATCGCCGAAATTGCCGCATCAATAATCTCTTGCTGTAACACGACTAAGGATTTCAGGTCCGCAACACTTCGTCGCCACCTAACCTCTGGGCGTCGTCTTAAAGCCCCTAAACCTGTACATGGAACATCAGCGAGTATGGCGCCGTAATTCTCCCCGAAGGTAGAAACTTCTCGTGCATCATAATTACTAACTTTCGCTCCTTGTACTACTTGGCGAACTAAATTTGCACGAACTTCCGAAATTTCATTTGCCGAAAAATCGATGCCCTTAATTTTTGCTATCGCCGATAGAAGCGCAGCTTTTCCGCCTGGTCCTGCGCATATATCAAGCCATGACTTCTGGTCTTCGGCAACATCGGCAAATATTTTCGCGACTAATTGCGAACCTTCGTCCTGTACTCCAGCTTTGCGTTGCACTATGAGATCTATCGAAGCGGGTGAACCATCATAAATTGCACCAAAAGGCGAGTAATTTGTAGCCACTGCTCCCACATCAATTAAATCTTTTTGAGTACTTAAACCGGGCCAAGAAACTAAAGTGGGTTTGGCTGGAATATTATTAGCCATGAGCAGTTCTTCAACTTCTTCTAAATTTCCTAACTGATCCAGATAGGCACTAATAATCCACTCTGGATGCGAAT